>CAYXQV010000213.1:0-4757 GCA_964467505.1 uncultured Hyphomonadaceae bacterium
GCGGCCGGGTTCACGTTGCGGATCTCGTTACCTTCGGTCAGCTCAAGCAGTGCCACAGGCGCATATTCGGCCAGGTCCGGGCTGTCGGCGGGGGTGCGCGTGGGCATGGCTCAGGCCACCTGCTCTGCGGGGGAGCGCGCATAAACCTGCCTGAGGGCGGCCACAAGCCCTCCCGGCAGGGCGATGCGGCACAGCCGGGCGCGCAACTGCCGGCGGTCCGGCCCGGCGAGTGCCAGCGGTGCGGCATCGATGGCAGCGGCGACATGCTTGCGCACGATCCTGACGCCGAGCCGCTCTCCATAAAGCTGCGCGCTGTCTGCAACCTGCTCGCAAAGGCTCTCGCACTGGGTTTCGATATCAGGCGCTGCCCAGCTGCGTCCCTCCAGGTGAGCTGCAATCGCGCCGACAAGCCAGGGCTGGCCCATGGCATGGCGACCGACCATCACACCATGGGCCCGCGACAGGGAGAGGCACTGGCTGGCATCACCAGGCGACCCGATATCTCCGTTCGCAATCACTGGCAGGCTGACGGCTTCGACCGTGTCGCGGATCTGCGTCCAGTCGGCCTGGCCGTTATAGAACATGCAGCGCGTGCGGCCATGGACGGTCAGCATCCGCACGCCCGCGCGCTCGGCCATCCGACCGATTTCAGGCGCGTTCAGACTGTCATGGTCCCAGCCGAGCCGCATCTTGAGCGTGACCGGCGTGTCGCCAGCCCCTTCCAGCGCCGCATCAATGATCTGAGCGGCAAGTCCCACCTCGCGCATCAGGGCCGAGCCGGACTGGCCACCGGTCACCTTTCTTGCCGGGCAGCCCATATTGATATCGATCACGCTGACACCTGCCGCATCAAGCAATCGGGCGCCCGCGCGCATGTCCTCTGGCCGGCGGGCGGCGAGCTGCACAATCCAGGGCGCATCGCCATCATGGCGCAGGGTGCGCCGCACCATGTCGGGCCGGGCGCTCGCAAGCGCTTCACCCGCCACCATTTCCGACACCACGGCGGGCGCACCAAACCGCACGGCCTGTCGGCGAAAAGCGGCGTCGGTGGCTCCCGACATTGGCGCCAGCCAGGTGCGCGGGGGCAGAAACGCGGTCGTGTGCATTGGTTTTGGGCGCCTCGAAATTGACTGCACAGGAATTAGGCGCACTCATTGCCAGTGGTCAAGTCCTGGTCACTTGGCAGGCCGATTGTCGGCGCGTATGCATCGGGTGACATGAAAACAGCAGCAATCATCGTGGCCGCAGGCAGTGGCCAGCGTGCCGGGGGCGGCGTGGCGAAACAGCTGCGTCCGCTGATGGGACGACCGATGCTGTCCTGGAGTCTTTCCGTGTTCATGGCTCATCCGGACATATGCGACACGGTGCTGGTCGTGCCCGCAGGGCAGGCGGAGGCTTTTGCCGGCTTCAAGGCCGGTCAGGTCGTGGCCGGCGGGGAAACCCGCACAGGCTCGGTGCTGGCCGGGCTCGGCGCGCTGGCTGATAGCGATGTCTCCCACGTCCTCATCCATGATGCCGCGCGTCCGGGCCTGACGCGCGAAATTATCGACACGCTCCTGGCCGCGCTGGAGAGCAGCGACGCGGCGGCCCCTGCCCTGCCCCTGGTCGATGCGTTGAAACGGCGCTCGGACGGTCGGCTGGCAACGCTGCCGCGCGAGGGCCTTTTCCGTGTGCAGACACCGCAAGCCTTTCGCCGTGACCTCATAGAGACCGCGCTCAACAGCGCGCCGGCTGATCTCGTCGACGATCTCGAAGCGGTCGAGGCGCTTGGAACGCCGGTAACGCTGGTGCCCGGCGCCGCGCGCCTTGCCAAGGTGACCTATCCTGAGGATTTTGCCTTTGTGAGCCAGCTCCTGTCTGCGCCTGCCCCGCCCCGGATTGGCAAGGGCTTCGATGTCCATGCCTTCGGGCCGGGTGAACACGTCACACTTTGCGGCGTGAAAATCCCGTATGAGAAGTCACTTGCCGGCCATTCGGATGCCGATGTCGGCTGGCATGCCCTGACCGATGCCATTCTTGGCGCCGCAGCATTGGGCGATATCGGCGATCATTTCCCGCCGTCGGAGCCGAAATGGAAGGGTGCCGATTCCGCAATCTTCCTTTCACAGGCCGTCAGGCTCGCTGAGCGTGCCGGCTATCGGCTGTCGAGTTGCGATATCACGCTGATCTGCGAAGCCCCGAAAATAAAGCCTCACCGCGAAGCCATGCGCATGCGCACCGCAGATGTCACGGGCCTTGATCTCGCGCAGGTCTCGGTAAAGGCGACCACCACCGAAGGGCTCGGATTTGCCGGGCGCGGGGAAGGCATCGCTGCAGAAGCGATCGCGGTGCTCTCTGCGCTGGCATGAATGCCCATGTGCGGGGAATTTGTGATTGGGCGATCAGCGAAATCCGAAGACTGATGGACACCGATGATGCAAGCCAAGCGGCTTTGGCCTTTCTGGAGAAAAGACCAGCTGTGTTTACAGGGCGATAAGAAATTGAGTTCGCAAAACAATGGTTAATTTATTGTGACAGGCTTGCCGGGCACGTGCCGGGCATTCCATGATATTCGGCAGTGTTCAATCGCGGCTCTTGTGTCGCACCAATCGGGAGGGGGTTGTCATGAACGAGACAGCAAATGACGCGAGCGGGGCCGGGATCGACAAGGCGTCCAATATCAATACCGACCTGCTTGAACTTGCCAGCCACTTCGCGGCGTTGGCCCGCGCGACAAGCAGCGAAGGCGCGGCCTCGCAGATGCAGTCCAGCTTTGCCAGCATGACGCTGGTCGGTGATGGCGTGGTCGTGGACTTCATCGCGGCGCCCGGCCAGGCCGAAGCCCTGCTGCTGGACCTGGAAGCCCTTGGCCTGACGCATGGTGCCTCTTTCGGACGCGTGGTTTCCGGCGTCCTTCCGATCGAGGCGATCTCCGCCCTTGAAGGGATGGCCAACCTCACCGAGGCGCGCGCCAGCCTGGCTTCGACACTGGCAGGCCTCATTACCTCGCAGGGCGACAGCGCCCTTGAGGCCGACGATGCCCGCGGCAACTTCAGTGTTGACGGGACCGGGCTGGATATCGGCGTGATGTCGGACAGTTTCGATTCCCTTGGCGGGCTGGCCGGTGACCAGGCCTCGGGCGATCTGCCTGCAAGCGTGACGATCCTTGAAGACACTGGCGGTTCCGACGAGGGCCGCGCGATGGCCCAGATCATTCATGATGTCGCGCCTGGCGCGAATATCCTGTTCGACAGCGCGTTTCTCGGCATTGCGAATTTCGCCCAGGGGATCCTCGACCTCGCTGCGGCCGGCGCCGATATAATCGTCGATGACGTGATCTATTTTGCCGAGCCGATGTTTGCCGATGGCGTGATCGCCCAGGCGGTGGACCAGGCCGTTGCTGCAGGCGCGAGCTATTTCTCCTCAGCGGGCAATTCCGCGCGCGATTCCTATGAAGCGGCATTTCGCGACGCAAACGTGACAGCTGCCTCGATCTCGACCGATGCCAGTTTTACCCCCGGCGCCAATACGCGGTTTCATGATTTCGATCCGGGCGCCGGCGTCGATGCCACACAGAATTTCCAGCTCGCCAATGGCGAGGAACTGGGCTTAGCCTTCCAGTGGGATGAGGCCTATGCCTCAACTGGCAGCGCCTCGCCGGGATCGACAAGCGATTATGACCTGTGGCTGATCGACGTGGCGACCGGCGCCGTCCTCGCCAGCGCGACATTCGGCAATATCGGATCAGATCCGTTCGAATTCCTGGATTACACCAATTCCACCGGCGCCAGCCAGGAAGTCGCACTTGTGATCGCGAAATTCGACGATGCAGGCCCCGATGCCGGCCTGATGAAATATGTCAGTTTCGACGGCGGAACGCTGCTTGAAGACCGTGGCGAGAATGACGCGTCCACAAGTTATGGTCACTCCAATGCCACCGGCGCAATCGGGGTCGGCGCAGCGCCCTATTTCAACACCCCCGCCTTTGGCGATGACCCGGCAATCATCGAGCCCTTCTCCTCGGCCGGCGGCGTGCCGATCCTTTTCGATACCGATGGAAACCGGCTGGCCACGCCCGAAATACGCGACCAGCCCTCAATCACCGGACCGGACGGGGGCAACAATACCTTCTTTGGCGGCGATGCCGAAGGCGACGGATTTCCCAATTTCTTCGGCACCTCTGCCTCCGCCCCGCATGTCGCAGCCGTTGCAGCGCTGATGCTTGAGGCCAACCCGGCACTGACACCGGGCGACATCCGCGAAATTCTCGAGACCACCGCGCGCGACATGGACGATCCGTTTACCGCCGGTTTCGATACGGGCTTCGATTTCGGCACCGGTCATGGCCTCGTCGATGCCTTTGCAGCCGTGCAGGAGGCGATCACCCGCAATATCGAGCGCGACGATTTCGTGTTCGATGTCGGCGATGCGCCGGAAGTTTTCGATGGCGGGACCGGCGTTGACTCGCTGACGGTCAACGGGACGGCGGGAACCGAAACTTTCAGCCTGACGCCTGATGGCGCCGGCACCAGCTTCGAGATCGAGATCAATGCGTCCGCAAGTCCGCAGGTCACCGGGACCGGGATCGAGACGGTTGTGATCAATGCCCTTGGCGGCGGTGATGGCGTGACCCTTTCGGGTGACCTGTCGGCGACCGGGATTGCGGCTTCCACAATCGTGCTCAATGGCGGTGACGGGGCCAATGATTTCGATGCCTCAGGCATGGTTTCGGCAATCTCCATCGAAGCAGCCGGAGGCGATGGCGATGATACGCTTGC
>CAYXQV010000214.1:0-1742 GCA_964467505.1 uncultured Hyphomonadaceae bacterium
TCAACTTGATGATCTGACCGGCGAAGACCGGGCCGCGCGCGAGCGGCTTTCCGCCCGGGCTGACGAGATGCTTGCGCGCACCATCGAATGGTCGCGCAGCAATACCGGCAGCTGGAATACGCAAGCCCTGAAAGGCTTTGCGCCGGTCCTGGCGGATGCCTTTTCCGGGCTGGATGCGCAGGTTGAACTGGAGCCTTCGCGCCCGTTCGAAACCGTTGATGACAAGGGCAGGACGGTCGAAATCTCTACCGGGCCGATCCTGCGGGTGGAGGCGCGCACGCGCGCGCCGGTGCAAGTGGTGATGAGCGGGCATTATGACACGGTGTTTCCGCCCGGCACGTTCGAGGACATTACCGATCTCGGCGACGGGCGGGTCAACGGGCCTGGCCTTGCCGACATGAAAGGCGGGCTTGTGGTCATGCTCGAGGCGCTCATGGCGTTCGAGGCCGGGCCGTTGAAGAATCAGCTCGGTTACAAGATTGTGGTCACGCCCGACGAGGAAATCGGCAATTTCGCCAGCGGCCATGCCTTGCGCGAGGCCGCGCAGTCCGGTGCGCATATCGGCATGACCTATGAGCCGGCGATGGAAAGCGGGGCGATGTCTGGCGGGCGCAAGGGCTCGGCGGTCTATGATATCGTGCTGCATGGGCGCTCTGCGCATGCTGGCCGCGCCAAGGAGGAAGGGCGCAGCGCCGTGCTCGCAGCTGCCGAACTCATTGTCGGGCTGGAAACCCTCAACGGTGCGCGCGAGGGCGTCACTTTCAATGTCGGCAAGCTGGATGGCGGCGGGGCGGTGAACATCGTGCCAGACCTGGCCGTGGTGCGTTTTGGTGCGCGCGCACCCGACGCGGACGCTGCCGCATGGGCGCAGGGTGAGATCGAGCGGTTGCTGGCGCGGGCACTCGCCCATGACGGGGTCAGCGGCCACCTGCATGGCGGTTTCTATCGCCCGCCCAAGCCGCGCAACGCTGCCCAGCAGGCCCTGTTCGAGGCGGTGGCGGGCACCGGCCGTGCGCTCGGCCTGGAACTGCAATTCCAGGACACGGGCGGGGTGTGCGAGGGCAACAATATCTTCGCGGCCGGCGTGCCGAATGTTGACACGCTTGGCGTGGTCGGCGGGCGCATCCATTCCTCGGAGGAATATGTCGTCGCCTCCAGCTTTGCCGAGCGCGCCAGCCTGTCAGCGCTGCTGCTCAACCGGCTCGCCGATGGGCGGATCGATGCGGCGGGGATCAAGGCGCTCATGGGATGAGTGGGATGCCGGCCTTCGTCATGCGGCCATCGCGGCGCGAGGATCTGGGCGCGCTGTTGGAGCTGGCGCGCCAGTCCGGGCCGGGCTTTACCAGCCTGCCGGTCAATGACGAGTTGATGGAAAAGCGTCTTGACCTGTCGAGCAAGGCGTTTGCCGGCGATCTGGAACAGCCGCAATACGGCAAATACCTGATGATGATGGAAGACGCTGAAACCGGCGAGATTGGCGGTTGTTCGGCGGTCAAGGCCGGCGTCGGCATCGACTATCCCTTCTTCAATTACCGCATCATCACGCTGGCGCAGGCGAGCCAGGCAGCTGAGCGCCGCTTTGATATGGATGCGCTGATCCTGACCAATGAATTTGTCGGCTATACAGAAGTCGGCACATTGTTCCTGAAAGAGAATTTCCGCGGCGGCGGAGCAGGGCGGCTGGCCGCGCAGGCGCGCTACATGCTGATGGCGGCAGCGCCGGCGCGGTTTGGCGAGCGGGT
>CAYXQV010000214.1:1842-4748 GCA_964467505.1 uncultured Hyphomonadaceae bacterium
CGCAGGCGCGCTACATGCTGATGGCGGCAGCGCCGGCGCGGTTTGGCGAGCGGGTTCTGGCGGAGCTTCGCGGGGTGGTCGATGACGCCGGCCACACGCCGTTCTGGGATTGTCTTGGCGCGCATTTCTTCCGCATGAGTTTCACCGAGGCCGATTTCCTCTCAGCCGTCTCGGACAATCAGTTCATCCTCGACCTGATGCCGAAATATCCCGTCTATGTCGATCTGTTGCCGCCGCAGGCGCGCGAGGTGATCGGGCGGGTGCATGCGGCCGGTGTCGGGGCGCTGAAGCTGCTGGAATGGGAAGGCTTCCGGTTCGAGCGCGTGGTGGACATCTTTGATGGCGGCCCGCTGGTGGCTTGCGAGCGCTCGAAGATCCGCACGATCTCTGAAAGCCGCGTGGCGACGCTGGAGGCCGGGGATGTCGCAGGTGAAGCGCCGCGCGGGCTGGTGGCCAGTGATACGCTGCCGGAATTTCGCGTGACCCAGGCGCATATCGCGCTGACGGGGGATGGCCGCGCGGTGGTGCGCGGTGAGATACTGGATCGGCTGAAGCTGCGCAGTGGCGCGCGCGTGCGTATCTGGACAAGGAGTTAAGCGATGGCGAGCCAGCATGTCTGGATCGACGGGAAATGGCGTGCCGGCAAGGGCGAGGCCTTCGAAAGCATCTGCCCGGCCAGCGGCGAGGCGGTCTGGAAGGGCAGGGCCGCCAGCCCCGCGCAGGTCGCCAGTGCGGTTGCCAGTGCGCGCGCGGCCTTTGCCGACTGGTCACGCCGCCCACAAAATGACCGCACGCGCATGCTTGAAGCCTATGGCGATGCCCTGAAAGCGCGCAGCGACGACATTGCCGAGGCGATTGCGCGCGACATGGGCAAGGCGCTCTGGGACGCGAAAGGCGAGGCGGCCACAATGGCCGGAAAGATCGCCGTCTCGATCAAGGCACAGGTGGAGCGGGCCGGTTCGAAATCGCTCCAAGCGCCCTTCGGCTCGATGCATCTGAGCCATCGCGCGCACGGCGTGATGGCGGTGTTCGGGCCGTTCAATTTTCCCGGCCACTTGCCAAACGGGCATATTGTTCCGGCGCTTCTGGCGGGCAATACATGCGTGTTCAAGCCGTCAGAGCTGGCGCCTTCGGTCGCGGTGATCATGGCCGACTGTTTCGCCGAGGCGGGCCTGCCGGAGGGTTGCGTCAATATCGTTCAGGGCGCACGCGACACCGGTGCGGCGCTGCTTGAGCAGGACATCAACGGGCTGCTCTTTACCGGCTCGGCGAAGACAGGCTGCTATTTTCACAAGCTGTTTGGCGGGCGACCGGAGGTTATCCTCGCGCTGGAAATGGGCGGCAACAATCCGCTGGTGATCTGGGACCCGGCCGATATCGAGGCGGCAGCCGACATTGCCGCGCAATCGGCGTTCCTGACCACCGGCCAGCGCTGTTCGTGCGCGCGCCGGGTAATCGTGCCGAAAGGCGGCTTTGGCGATGCAGTGGTCGAGGCGATTATCGCGCGGGCGAAGGATCTGAAGATCGGGGCCTGGGGCGAGCCGGGCATTTTCATGGGCCCGCTTGTGTCCGTCGATGCGGCGCGGGCGGCGGTGGATTTCCAGGCGATGCTGCAGGAGAAAGGCGCAAGGCCGCTGCTCGCGCTGGAGCGGCTGGAGCGCGGCCACGGTTTTGTCTCGCCCGGCGTCATTGATGTCAGCGAGGCCAGCGACATTCCCGATGAGGAACTGTTCGGCCCGCTGATGCAGGTGATCCGCGTCAGCACTTTCGAGGAGGCGATCACGCGCGCCAATGACACACGCTTTGGTCTTTCCGGCGGGCTGGTCTGTGATGATGATGCACGCTGGGTCATGGCCCATCAGGAGATGCGCGCGGGGATCCTCAATCGCAACCGGCCGACAGCTGGCGCGAGCGGAGCGATGCCGTTTGGCGGGCCGGGCCTTTCCGGCAATTTCCGCCCGGGCGCGTACTATGCCGCCGATTATTGCGCCTGGCCGCAAGCCAGCCAGGTTTCCGATCTTGCAATGCGCCTCGGCGCGGAAGGGTTCCCGTCATGAATGATGCGGTGGAGGTCAATTTCGACGGGCTGATCGGCCCGACGCACAATTATGGCGGGCTGTCTGATGGCAATCTCGCCAGCGCAAAGAATGCCGGTGATGTCTCCAATCCCCGGCAAGCGGCGCTGGAGGGGCTGGAGAAGATGCGACTGATGGTGCGCGCGGGCCTGGTGCAGGGCGTGCTGCCACCGCTGGAACGCCCGGACGCGATCCTGCTGAGGCAGGCCGGCTTTCGCGGCGAGATCGAGGATGTGATCGCGCAGGCTGCACGTGAGGCACCGCAACTGCTGAAAGCGGCGTTTTCGGCCAGTTCGATGTGGACGGCCAATGCCGCAACGGTTTCGCCGTCTGCCGACACAAGCGATGGCCGGGTGCATATCACCGTGGCCAATCTGTCGACCATGCTGCACCGCTCGATCGAGTCGGCCGGGACTTTTGCCAGCCTTGAAGCGATATTTGGTGACAGCGAATGGGCGCTGGAGCTTCAGCCGGACCGTTTCGAGAATTTCGCCGTCAATCCGGCCCTGCCGGCGCATGGCGACTTCGCCGATGAGGGCGCGGCCAATCATGTCCGGTTGTGTGCTGAGCATGGTGCGCCGGGCGTTGAGGTCTTTGCCTATGGCCGCGAGGCGGGTGAGGGTGCAGGCCGCTTCCCCGCTCGCCAGACACGCCTTGCCAGCGAGTGCGTTGCACGCGCCCATGGGCTTGACCCCAAACGCACCGTCTTTGCCCGCCAGTCCGGTGTCGCGATCGATGCCGGCGCCTTCCACAATGATGTCGTCTGCGTGGGCACGCTCGACACGCTGTTCTTCCATGAGCACGCCTTTGCCGACACGCAGGCCACGCTGG
>CAYXQV010000215.1:0-4737 GCA_964467505.1 uncultured Hyphomonadaceae bacterium
CGTTCCACAAGACCAGGTCGCACGTGAACAGGAACGCGCCGACAAGGCGCGTCGACGCGTTGAGCGGATCGCCCTTGGCGTGATCATTGTTCTGTCCACATCGGCTGCGATTGCCGGCTGGAGCGCCTATCGTCAGGCGGCACGCGCCGAGGAGGCACTGGAGGTATCCCTTACGGCGCTCGACGGGACCATTCCCCTTGCAACCCAACTCGTGGGCGATGGGCGCATTCGGATCGAAGATACTCGTATCGTCGATGAGTCGGTCGTTCGGCTAGCAAACAGCTATTCTGAGCAGGGGCTCGACATGCTGCCAGACGTGCGGTTTACGCTTGGCCAGGTCATGACGGCAGGCGCACAATTAAGCGGCGCATCAGGCCAGCGGAGCGAACGTCTGCGCCGCGCTCGCCTTGCCCTCGATATGCTCGCCCCCTTCCTCGCTGAACCGGATGGCAGCGGCGCCGTCGTCTATTGCGGAGCGGCACTCGAATATGCGCGAGCCGCTCTGGACACTTCGCAGTTCGAGACGGCCGCCGAACCGCTCGACGCCTGCGAGGCCTCTGCGCAGGTCCGCCTGTCTTCGGGGCAGGCCAATTTGCAATACCTCACCAACCTCCTTGTCCAGCGCGTCAATCTCCGGCTTGTGCGTGCAGAAGCTGCGCTGGTCGGGGGAGAGCCGGTACAGGCACTTGACGTCCTCGATGACCGCACAATCGATGCGCTTCTGGCGGAAATCGAGGCCGAGGCGCGCGCAACCGCGCAGTGGTGGACGGCGGCGCGGGAGTCTCTGAGGGGCGCGGCCAGTGCCACGCTTGAAAATTATTCCATGGCGCATGGTCACTTCGAAGCTGCGCTTGCGGCATATACAGCCGCAGGGCGCGCGCGTGAGACCATGGCCCCGCTCGTAACAAGCGCCATACTTGCCGAGGCGGGTTTCAGCGGGGCGACTGAGCGGGGATTGGAACAGCTGAGTTTGTTGGAGCGCGATCTGGCAGTGCAGCTTGAAGCCGATCCGGGCCGGCGAGACCTTTCGCTTGAGTTGGTGCATATCCAGCTGGCGCGAGCCAACCTATTCCAGGATGCCCTGACCGAGCCGGGCCCGGAATTCGGTGAGGCGTGCAGTGTGATATTCCGTACGCGAGAAGCTGCCGCTCAGGAACTCGCCCGTCTCATGCTCCACGATCGCGCAAATCGACGCTATATCCTAGCGGAAACAGGTCGTATGTTGCAGTCTGCAGATTTCCATTTTCGTCTTGGCGAAGCCGGCCCCGACGCGGCCACCGCTTGCGAGAAGTCCTGCTTTGTGATGGCGCAATCGCGTTTTCTTGAGGCGCTAGAGACGCTGTCGATGCTCGGCGAACTGACGATGCCCGACCTCAGATTGCGCGGAGCGATCGAGCTACGCTTGTCAAGAACAGCGCGGCTGGCGCAGACCGGAGACGCTGAGGCCTGGCTGGAGCGAGCCTACGGCACTCATCAAGAGATGACTGAGCATGATGGCGGAGGGTCGGCGCTGGGCGAAGCCTTCCTCGGCGACCTGCGTGATGAAGAGGCCGATCTGCTGCTCGAACTCGGCCATGCCGACGAGGCAGCTGCTCTCTATGAACAGGTCGCAGCGCAGCTTGAGCGCCGACTGAACGCAAACCCCGGCTGGTCAAGCCTGCAGCGCGACCTTGGCTGGACGCGCCTGCGCCTTGCCGAAGCGCTGCTGGCCGCTGGCGAGGACGATCGCGCCAAGGCGATGATTGCGCAGGCCTGTGCCCCTATCTTAGAAGCCCCGGCTCGCACGTGGCTTATGCGCCTAGACGCCTTGCGCCGGCAGCGGCTCGCAGCGGAAGTCGGTACCGACTGCAGATAGGGAAGACAGGTACGCTCAGAAAGTAGCGCGCAGGCCGATCACGGCACCGTTCATGTCGAGAAACTCATGCCCCGTTCGCGTGAAAACCGTTGCATAGGGCTCGAACGCCGTTCCGGTTTCCAGTGCGACACCGAAATTCAAGTCGAAATACTCGCTATCGAGATCATCGACCTGATAGACAATCGGCGCACGCTGTGCCCGCTGGTCCTGCAGGAAGAAAGCCGTGCGCTCGGGCGTCTCTGCATCCTCGACAAAGATGGCGTCGACCCCAACAGACCAGCGAATGGCCGCAGACGTACGATCGATCTCGGAGCGGTAGCCAAGTGCGAAACCGGCGCGCAATTCCGTCCACTCGTCATCGACGCCCTGATAGTCGAGCGCCAATGCGCCAAGGCCCGCGCTTGTTTCCTCTGCGTGCGGATTGGTGCTGAAGGTAACGTGATTGGCCGCGATGTGCGGGGTAAGAGTCCAGTTGCCGGTCACGCGCGTCATGCTTGCATGCAGGCTGATCGATTCAAATTCGTGTTCCACGCTGTCGCGGAAGGTTTCCGCGATGACCTGGTTTTCCATCGAGGCATCGGGAAGAAAGGTGGTCGCGAAATCGCGCTGATAGTCCTGTTCCGCTGTGCCATTTGTATAACTAAGTGTCACGGCAAAGCGTGAGTCCTTGCCCGGCTCTTGCGCAAAGGCTGCGGAGGTCCAGCTGATAAAAGCTGATGCGCTTTGGGCCTCCGTATCGGCGCTGGATGTGAGACTGCTCGTGCCGCCGCTTGTAGCGCGCGGGGCCTCGCCTTCCGTTTCCGTCTCTTCGTGCGATATGCCCGCCCCGATCAACAGGCTCGACCCGTTTATGTCTCCGCCATGGAAGATGACGCCCGCACTGGCATTTATGGAAAGACTGTCGGCGGTAAATGCTCCCTCCAGAGGAGTTTCGCGCCGGTCGATGTTCACCGCGCCGCCAGACACGTCTGCAACGAAGTTGTAATTGCGCGGCGCGGTGTCCACGCCGTTCGGATAGGCGAAAGCCCCGTCGCGCGACGCCAGGATAATCGGCCGGGCGAGTGCGTCGCGCCGACGTTCCCGCTCGCGATCGCGCTGGTCGCGTGCAAACAGGCGGCGAACCTGTGCCAACAGGCTGCGGTCGCGCCTGATGGTTAGGTCGCGGTTCTGATTGGCCTGCGGACCGAGGCCCGAGGCCGAACCGGCAGGAGTGAGGCCGCCGCCGGCGGACGGCAACAGCCCGGGGAGGTCGGTGGTATTCGGGCCGTCAATGTTGAACTCAAAGCCTGTTGATACCGAATAGCGAACCGTTTCCTCTCCCGGCGCGCCGATGGTGCCGCAAATGCTCAGCAGCGGATCACCCAGACCTTCCGAACTCGCAACAATGTCAGTTCTGACCTGGTATGTACGGTCGAGTGAGAGATCGATATTGAAAAAGTTGACATTTGCGGTTGTGACATTTCCGTTGTTCATCGGCACCAAGGGCGCGGCGACACTGTAGCTGACGCCGTCAACAAGAACTACAGTCCGATTGGCGTCGTTCTCTTCATCCGTAACGGGTACGAACTGGAACAGCTGACCGGGGCCCGAGTCTGGGATCGTGAAATCAAGCCCGGAGGGCAACCCGGTCTCTTCGTCGATCTCAACGTCGAGGTAGCCACCGATCCGTAGTCCGTCTTCTTTTTCAGGATCAAACCAGATCTCCGGAGCAGAAAGCGCCGTCCCCTCTGGAAAATCGTCACCAAAATAGACGAAATTGTCCGTCGCCGTCACATCCAGCCTGTGATTGCTGTCGCGCAGAAAGACCGGTTCGGCCTCTACCTCCAGAATCTCTTCCTCCGAGAACAACCCGCCGGAATAACCGCCTGCGCCCGATGCGCCCCGACAATTGTTCATCAGCATTGTGTCTATGGCCTGCTGGAGGCTTTGCCCGCTTGCATGGCCTGCAAGTCCGGAACTCGCTGCCAGGAGAAGTGCTAATCTTCCAGTCATCGGATGTCCCCTTCCGATCATCTAACCCAGTGCGAACCAACTACGTCCTGCTACCTGCCATGTTAAGTTAATTACGGAAACGTAACAGTGTCAACCCTCGTCTGGAGTCAGCGTACCATTGGGTGGCCCATGACCCAGCCCCCAAGACTCCGGCCCTGATTTCGCAGGCACTCTCAATTGAAAGAAGATGAAACATGCGCGAGCGCATATTCTCAGTCGAGCAGGTCATTGCGATGATCCGGGGGGGCATCGGATTGAAACTAAGATCGCCGCTCAGATTGGCTGAAGCCTTTATTCGGTCACGTTAAGCTTCGACCACTTTCGGGAGCGTATGTGTAATATCGCACTTGGAATGTCTCCTCCCGGCGACTTGTGGTCAGGCGTATTGTCAAAAGCCAATGTCTCTCTTCGGGATGATCGCGCTGTCAGCAACGGGCGCAAATCCAGACATAAGGATTGGGGCTGATCAGGGCATTTTTGGCCCGAAGCGGGCCGAGTGCTTGAGAGCGAGCCAGTCTTTATTCAGACAGCGATCCTCTACCATAGGCGTGAGCCCGTTCGACAGCTTGCATCGCAAAGCCAGCGCCAATCAGCGTTTCAGCTCGGGAGCCGGATAGCCAACTTCACTGCCTGCCATGAGATGGGGACATCCAGCCTGTCGAGCGCGTTTCTGCGTCCCACGGGCTTGGACGAGACGACGCAGGATCATTGCGTGTCTGCTGACAATCCAGTTTCGATTTGTTCAAGAGGGCCGAACGTTCTGGTTGACCCGGAAAAGGTTGTCAGGGTCGTCGTGGCCTTTGATCTCGGCGAGGCGGGCATAATTCGGCCCGTAAGCTTCGCGCACGAGGTCTTCGGAATTCTCGCCGACGCCGGGGACATTCAGGTAG
>CAYXQV010000216.1:0-4722 GCA_964467505.1 uncultured Hyphomonadaceae bacterium
TCTACATGAAGCGTGCGCGCGTCCAGGAAGCGCTATATGGCGGCGCCAGCTTCCACCGCGACCGATATGCCCGCCTGAACGGCTACTGATCACCGGGGCCAGCGCGCACCGAATTCGACGACCGGAGCGCCTCGTAGGGTGGATAGAGGGCGCGAAGCTCAGAAAGTGGCGTCCTGATGGGCCATCCAGTCCACGATTTCGTCAATGACACGCGCGTCGCCCACCTCGACCGCCGGCATCGCCGTGCCCGGCGCAAAGCCTGACGGATCGCTGAGATAGGCCTTCAGGTTTTCCCGTGTCCAGCGACCCGACCTGCCAGCCAGCGCGTCGGAATAGCCTGCAAATCCCGTGTCACCAATCTTGTCGCCATAAAGGCGGTTGAGGCTGGGCGCGCCGGCATGATCGCCGGTTTCGAGGGAATGGCACTCGGTGCAGCGCGCCATGGCGGTCTCGACCTGCGTCTTCAGGCGGGCCGGTATCGCGCGATTGTCGAGATATTCGGCAAACAGGCGCGCTTCCTGGGCCTGATCGACCGCTGAAAGGAAAATGAGTTCCTGGTTGTCCGTCCAGATGACGAGACGGCCATCAGTATGCTGGTGGATGTCGCGGGTGCGGATGTCGAGCGCGATACGCTCATTATAGAGCACCTTGCCATCCTGCATGCGCACGCGGTGCAGGGCGCGGTCATTGAGGCTGGCAAGCAGGAAATCACCTTCCCAGGCCGGATCAAAGCCGGAGACCTGCGTCAGCCCCGACACCGCGACCGACGGCACCCAGGCCATCAGCGGCGGCTCGAATGTCTCATGGCGGCCATAGGAGACGGTGTTGGGCATCGGCGTGCCGGAATAGGCCGTGCCGAGGGTTTCCAGCGGCCAGCCATAATTCCTGCCCTCGATGATCCGGTTCAGCTCGTCACCGCCGCGCGGGCCGTGCTCGGCGATATAGATCTCGCCATCAGCTGCGCGAATGATGCCCTGCATGTTGCGATGGCCCATGGAGACGATCCGGCCATCGCCGGTGCTGAGGTCGATGGCGAGCACCTTGCCATATTCGGCGTCCGGGTCCTGGGCGATTGGCTCACCCGGCCCGCGCATCCCGTCGAAATGATAGTCGCCACTGGTCAGGTAGAGCGTGGAGGGCGGCGCGAAGGCGAGCTTGCCACCGGCCATCTGCCCCTCGACCGCGAGGTGGCGCTCTTTCAGCGGCAGGCAGGGCGAGGTGCGATAGAGGATGTCCCAGTCTTCCGGCCCCGCTTCGATCTCGTCGATGCGCGTGACATTGCGTGGAATGTCGAGTGTCGCCAGCGTGTTTGTCGTGCAGCGTTCCTCGCGGTGGAACTGCGAATAGGAGACGGCAAGCCCGCGCCCTGCTGGACCATCATAATGCACGATATCATTATAGCGCAGATAGCCGAGATGGAAGGCAAGCCGGTCGCCCTCTGCTTCGGCCAGGGCGAGATAGGCATCGCGGCCATTGTCCGGCGCCCTGATCGCCGTCTTGCGGATTTCGCTGCCTGAGCGGGCGGCAAACACCTCGCCGGTATAGGGCAGCAGCAACACATCCTCGCCGAATGAGGTCAGCCCGCCGCCCTTTTCATAAAGCCCGACATCGCGGCGCCCGCCTAGACCTGTCGCCACCACGCCGACATCTGATTGCAGGCCAACCAGGATCGACGCGTAGCGCTGCGAGGCCACTGGCGGGGGATCGGCTGGCGTGAACGGCTGTGTCAGCTTGCGCTCGGCCTTGCGGATGATGTCGGCCGGGAAGATATCGCGCTCTGCGGAGGAAAAACCGGTATAGTAGACAATGCCAGCCAGCGCGCCGCCAGCTGCGGCGAAAACCGCCCAGTGTGTCCAGCGCGGCAGCGACTGCCAGACGCGGCCGATACGGGCTGCTGGTCCCTGTTTCATGGCGTGGGTCATCTTTTGGCTTCCAGAGTTCGTTTCATCATCTCTATCATCATGGATCTGCAAGTTCAGGGCCGCTCGCCGGTGGGAGAAGGCCCGCAAGGCTCGTAACGGCGCTGCGGCACGCGGTAGACGCCCACAGGGCCCGGCATGAAATGGTCGCAGACCGGACCGGGCGAGCCAAATTCGTCGAAAACCGCCTTGTAGGGCTCCAAAGCACGGCCATCGGGGTTGCGCAGGACAAGCCAGTAGACGCCATCACCGGCAGACATGCGGGCCTTCATCCGTGCCGCGCCCTCGGCCGTCAGCGGCGGCGAGTAATAGCCAGCCCCTGGCTCGAAGGGCTGGCGAACTTCGGGAATCGACAGGCTGCCCGAGACTGGAACCAGTTCGATATCGCTGCGACCAAGCCGATCCAGATAATAGCCGATGATCACCTCGCCGGAACCAGACGTGAAGACCGTCGCGCCCTCGGGGCTGTGCTGTGCGACAAGGGCTGCGGTCTTCCCCCATGGCTCCTTGCGGGTGATTTCGGGGCGAGCCTCGTGATAGCCGATGGCGCCGGCGGAAAAGAACACCACCAGCAGCGCGCTGGCCGCATGGCGCAGCCGACCGGCCGGAAAGACCAGCGGCGCCATGGCGCAAAGGACGATCCAGCCAAGCTGGGTCGGCAGGACCACGCGCTGCAGGAAGACCGGGCGCGCGACATAGGTCACCGCCAGGTACAAGGCGAACGCACCCAGCGAGAGGGCAAACAACAGGGCGGCGCTTGTCCGCACATGCTTGTCGGCGCGAAACAGGCCATAGGCGAGGCCGAGAACCGGCCAGGGCGCGAAGATCGCCAGGCGCAGCAGAAGGTCGCTGCGCCAGCTGGGAAGCGAGAAGGCTGCGCCGAAAATGGTCGAGGTGGCATCGAGCATGTCGGGAAGACTCGGCGGCTTGATCCAGAAATCGTTCGAGCCGGGCATGGCATAGGCGACAAACAGCCAGAGTACGGGCGTTGCAAGAAGCAGGAAGACCAGCGCGCTGCGCAGGTAGAGACCAAGAATGGCGATGCGCCCACGGCCCGGCCCGATCCAGATGGCGACATGCGCAAGACCGGCCACGACCAGCAGGAGCAGCGAGGAATAATGGCTCCACAAGGTCAGCGCCGCGCCAAAGCCCAGCATCAGCCAGGGCCACTGCGCCGGCCGGTCGCCCGGCATGCCGGTCATTGCCGCAAGGTCGCGGATGATCCGGACAGATGCCGCAACAACTACCGAAAAGCCCAGCACCAGAAGTGCATAGGCGCGCGCGTCATGCGAATACTGGATCTGCGCAAAACACAGCGCAAACAGGGTTGCCGCGAGCAGGCCCGTGACACGCGCGTCCCGCTCCGGGACACTCCAGCGCGCGGCAAGATAGACAAGCGGTATGGTCGCGACATTGATCAGGCTGGACAGAAGACGGATCGACAGCACGCTCTCGCCCAGCAGGTCCACCCAGACATGCAGCATGAGATAGTAGAGCGGCGGGTTGAACTCGGTTTTCGCAATGTCGCCGACAAGGTCGCCATAGGGCTGTCGGGCGAACCAGATGCTGTAGCCCTCGTCGATCCAAAGCGATTCCCGCTCAATGTGAAACAGCCGCAGGATCAGCGCGAGCGCCATCACCGCGCCGACCAGCACGAACGCGCCTGTGTGCTGGCGGTGCGCCCCGCCCGTCCAAAGCGCGTTGCCGTTTGACATTATCCCCAATTCCCCACCTGACCACACACCTGAGCCATGAAAAATCCATGCCAGCCCGGCTCATGACAAGCAGATTCTCCCATGCCGGGAGCATTCAGCAGAAATCAGTCATATTCAGCCAGTGGCCCGGCGTCTTCAGGAGGTGCCCGACGTCGATTTCTTCTTCGCCCCACCCGAAGACTTCGGCTTTGATTTCGGCTTGGCACTGGCTTTTGCCCGGGACCTGGCCTTTGGCTTTGCTGATGAATTGGCCTTGGGTTTCGCTCCGGACTTTGCCTCCCGCTCGGTGATCAGTTCGACCGCGCGTTCAAGCGTCACCTCCTCGGGCGAGACATCCTTGGGCAGGGTTGCATTGGTCTTGCCGTGTTTGACATAAGGCCCGTAGCGGCCCTCATGCACAGTCACCGGTCCGCCCGCGCCGGGATGTTCGCCAAGCTCGCGCAAGGGTTTTGCCGCACCGCGTCCGCCGCGTGGATTGGCGCGCTTCTCCGCGATCAGGCTGACCGCGCGGTTGAGCCCGATCTCGAACACGTCAGACACGCCGGGCAGGTTGGCATAGGTCTTCTGGTGCTGCACATAGGGGCCATAACGACCGATATTGGCCAGTATCGGTTCACCGTCTTCCGGGTGCGCACCAACCTCGCGCGGCAGTGACAGCAGCATCAGCGCCTTGTCGAGATCGATATCCGCAACCTCCCAGCCCTTCGGGACCGATGAGCGTTTCGGCTTATCCCCATCCTCACCCTCGCCAAGCTGCACGAACGGTCCAAACCGACCCGAGCGCAGTGTCACCGCAAGCCCGGTCGCAGGGTCCTCGCCAAGCGCCTGACCTTCCGGTGAAACGGCCTGATCGGCCTCACCGTCCACCGAAAAGGCACGGGTGAACTTGCATTCGGGATAGCGCGAACACCCGACAAAAGCGCCATGACGCCCCAGTTTCAGGCTCAGCTCGCCTTCATTGCAAAGGGGGCACAGGCGCGGATTTTCGCGCACATTGCCCTCGCCATCCGTGGCCGGGAAGACATAGGCACCGAGCGTTTCGTTCAGCGCATCGAGAACTTCGGAAACGCGCAGATCCTTTGTTTCGC
>CAYXQV010000217.1:0-4716 GCA_964467505.1 uncultured Hyphomonadaceae bacterium
ACTGGCTTGGCGTGGCTGGCATTGCGCGCGACCTGGCCGCCGCCGGCGCTGGCCGTCACCTCCCGCGGGACATCAAAGCGGTGCCGGGAAGCTATGATTGCCCGGTCGATATTGTCATCGAGGCGCCGCAGGCCTGCGCCATGTTCGCGGGCGGAATGGTGCGCGGGGTGCGCAACGGCCCGTCGCCGGACTGGATGCAGGCACGGCTGAAAGCCATCGGCATCCAGCCAAGGAACCTGCTGGTCGATGTGACCAATTATATCTCCTTCGACCGCGCTCGCCCGCTGCATGTCTATGACGCCGCCCGGCTGAAAGGTCCCGTTCGCGCCCGCCTTGGCAAGCCAGGTGAAACGCTCGCCGCGCTTGATGGCAAGACCTACGAGATCGGCGGGGAAATGTGCGTGATTGCCGATGACAGCGGCGCCATCGGGCTTGGTGGCGTGATGGGCGGACAGGGCACCGCCGTCAGCGAAGAGACAAGCGACGTCTTCATTGAAAGCGCCTGGTTCGACCCGCTTCGCACAGCACGCACTGGCCGCGACACCGGCATCAATTCCGATGCGCGCTACCGGTTCGAGCGAGGGGTCGATCCGAAAAGCTGCCTGGAAGGGCTCGACCTTGCCATGCAGCTGATCACCGAACATGGCGGCGGCGAGGCCTCGCACACGCTCATGGTCGGCACACCGCCCGCACAGCCCGACAAGATCGCGTTCCGGCTCAACGACGTGGAGCGCCTGACCGGGCTGAAGGTCAAGCCGGCGCAGATGAAGAAGATGCTGAAGGAACTGGGCTTTGGCATTGAGGATGCGGGCGATGCCTGGTACCTGACCGCGCCATCCTGGCGTTTCGATGTTACGCAGTCTGCCGATCTCGTCGAAGAAATCGCCCGGCTTGTCGGCTATGACGCACTGCCGGTTGCCTCCCTGCCCGCGACCGCTGCAGGTCGCGGCGCCATGCTCACCCCCCTGCAGGAGCGCTTGCGCATCACCCGCCGGGCGATGGCCGCACGCGGTTTCCTGGAGGCGGTGACCTGGAGCTTCATGTCGAAACCGCATGCCGCACTTTTTTCCGGTGGCGGCGACAAGCTCGACCCATTGCTCACGATTGCAAATCCCGTGGCCAGCGATCTCGACCAGATGCGCCCGTCGATTCTTGGCAACCTTGCGCGTGCCATACAGCGCGGGGCTGACCGCGGCGAACGCGACATCCGCCTGTTCGAAGCCGGTCCGGTCTATCGCGGAGACGGCCCGAAGGACCAGCGCAGCATGCTGGCAGCGCTGGTGCGGCCCGGCCTTGCGCGGCACTGGGCAGGTGCGGGCACCCCCTATGACACCTACGCCGCAAAGGGCGACCTTTTCGCCCTGCTCGAAGCCATCGGGCAGCCGGCGGACCGCTTCAAGATAGCCCCGCCGCGCGACAGTCACTGGCATCCCGGACAGTCGGCCAGCCTCAAACTCGGCCCAAAGGTCACGATCGCACAGTTCGGCGCACTGCACCCGCGCGTGCTGAAGGCACTCGGCGTGGATGGCCCGCTCTATGGTTTCGAGTTCAACCTGAACGCCGTCCCCCAGATGAAAGCACGCAGGCTGAAGACGCGCAGCGCGCTCGACGCCTCCGACCTGACGCCGGTGCGCCGCGATCTTGCATTCCTGGTCGACGAGACCGTTCCGGCAGGCGAGATAGAGCGCCTGTGCCGGGGGGCTGAAAAATCCCTGGTCTCCGATATTGCGGTGTTCGATGTCTATCGCGGTCAGGGCGTTGCGCCGGGCAAGAAATCGATCGCCATCGAAGTGACGCTCCAGCCGGCCGGCGAAACGCTCAAGGACAAGCAAATCGATGCGGTCATGGACAAGCTGATCGCCGCCGTCGCCAAGGGCACCGGGGGCGTGCTAAGGGGCTGACGGCGCTGAGGCGTTCATCAAACACACTGGAGACCTGCGGGAATGGTCGCACATGTCACAATGGCCCAGCAGGGCATCCGGGTTAAGCTGTACCAGGAAATGGAGCCCAAGGCCCGCGAACAAGCGGGCCTGTCAATGGTCAATGCATTCATCGTCGGCCTTGTCCTGCTCAGCCTGCTGGCGCTGGCCATCGAGACCGAGCCGACCATCTCCGATGCCTGGCGCCGGGGCCTTTCCGTCTTCAACATCATCATCATCGCGATCTTTGCGCTGGAGTATCTGGTGCGCCTCTGGATCGCGGGTGAGGATCCGCGCTATCGCGGGCTGGCCGGGCGTATTCGCTACATCTTCACGCCTTTCGCAGTGGCCGACCTGGTCGCCTTCCTGCCGGAAATGCTTTTTCTCCTCCATGGGCAGGGAAACAGCGAGCAGACCCTGATGATGCTGCGGGTCCTGCGGCTGTTCCGGCTGGTCAAGATTGCGCGCTGTGTGCCGGCCTTCGACATACTCGGCGCGGCCATGCGCCGGGCCGGCAGCCAGCTCCTCACCACGCTCGCCGTCGCGCTCGCCCTTGTCTACATTTCCGCTGTTGCGCTGTATTTCATCGAGGGGATCGGCCAAGGACGCGAGGAGTTCGCCTCGATCCCGCGCGCGGTCTGGTGGGCCACCGCGACGCTGACAACGGTTGGCTATGGCGATGTATATCCGATCACCACGCTTGGCCGGATCGCCGCATCGGTAATTGCGATTGCCGGCATCGGCGTGGTGGCCCTGCCTGCCGGCGTGTTTGCCAGTGCATTCTCTGACGAATTGCGCGAGCGTGAACAGGAGAAATCGAAACTGCGCGCCGCCATTGCCCCGCCGGCTGCTGGCGATGACGAGCCCCCTGGCCAGGGCGCCTGAGGCGCACCCCCACCCAGCCGGTACGCGCTGCCAGCACGAATCTTGCTCTACTCGCTCAGGCGATACGCCCACGGGAAATCAGCCCTGAACCGATACAGGAAGGACAAGCCAGGATGGCGCAAGGCAAGCGTGCCGTATCCGGACAATCTGTGACGCCACTGGACGGGCGCATGCTTTTGCCATGGCTCCAGGACCGGCTCGGCGGCCTGACACGTGCCGCGCCGCGAACGGTCAGCGGAAGGGTCGAAGCGCTTGCACTGGCGCTGGTCGTGTTGAGCGCGCTGATCTTGCGGCTGGCCACGCTGGACGGCGATTCGCTCTGGATCGATGAGGGTTATACGCTTGCCGCGGCGCAGTTGCCGCTCTCGACCATGTGGAGCGTGCCCTTCGATACTCATCCGCCATTGCATTTCACCATCGTGAAGTTCTTCTCATGGATCGGCGATCCGGAATGGGCGGTGCGCCTGCCTTCAGCCCTGTTCGGACTTGCCACACTGGCGCCGCTCTACCTGCTGGCACGCCGCCAGCTCGGGAATTTCGGTGCGATCATCGCCATCAGCGTCTGGGCCCTGGCCTACACACAGATTGTCTACGCCAATAATGGGCGCAACTATACGCAGCTATTGTTCTTCCTGACGCTGGCGCTGCAGGCGCTTGCCATCATCTCAGAGCGGCTGGCGAAAGGCGACCAGCTGACCTCGCGCGGCATGCCCGCATGGGCAAGTGTGTATACGCTCGGCGCGCTCGGTGCGTTGTATACGCACAACACGGCGATCCTTTACCTGTTCGCGCTGAATGGCGCCCTTTGTGGCTGGCAACTCCTCAATTCCCCGCGCGCGCTGTTGCCTTTCGCCCTGCGCCTTGGGGCAATCAATGCGCCTGCTCTGCTGGTTTGGGCGCCATGGCTGGGTGTGATGCTGACCACGTCAGGAGGCTTCAACTGGCTGGAGCACAAGACACCCATGGAGGCGCTGTTCACGCTGGCCGCAACCATGGGCCCCAATGACACGCCTGCTTTTGCAGCGCTGGCCTTCTTCGCGGCACTGGCGAGCGGCTGGTCACTGGTCGCGTGTCGCGCGAGCCTGCCCAATCTGCTCATCCTCTTTCATCTTGTGGTTTTCCCGCTCTTCATCTGGCTGATCGGCTATGTTTACGTGCCGGTCTTCATGGAGCGAATCATCCTGATGGTGACGCTCGGCGCCGCCCTCGCCATCGGTGCGCTGGCTGCACATGGCCGCCCGGCCAGCCTTGCCCTTGGCCTGACCGCACTGGCGATCGCGGCGACATTCGCCTCGGCCATCGCCTACCAGCTGCGCGGTGACCAGCCGGAGAACCTTGGCGCGCATCTCGTCCAGGACTGGCGCGAGGCCATTGCCGAGGGCGAGGCGGAGGCACCGCCGGGCGATGATGTCGGCTTCGTCATCTGCGATACCTTTTCCTGGCCCGTTGCGGCAAGCTATGCGCGCGAAGGCGCGGTCCATGTCCATCGCCCGGACGAATACTGGCAAATGACCCTGGAAGACTGGCTCGAACTCTTCGGCCAGCCGGTCAATGATCGCCTCGAAACTCCCCTTGGGACAGTGACCGGACAGACCCGCTCACCCCAAGAGCTGGCCACCAGCTATTCGCGTATCGTCTTCCTGCAGCCCGACATCTATTGCCAGGGACCCGAGGCCCGGCAAATTCATGCGGAACTGCTGGACGCAGGCTTCTCGCCCACGCAAGGCCGCGACTGGCGCGGCCTGAAGGCCCATCACTACCAGCGCTGAAGGCTGCAATCGCAGGCCCTGAAGCCCTTCCTCTTCAGTCGCCTGCATCCATCGCCAGGATGATCTGCGCATAGCCGCGCGACAGCCGGCCCATATTCTCTACCGAGAGCCGCTCATTGGTGCCATGAAAACCGGTCAGGTCC
>CAYXQV010000218.1:0-4653 GCA_964467505.1 uncultured Hyphomonadaceae bacterium
CGACCTCAACACTGACAGCGTCCAACTCGATACGCCCGAAGCCGCCTGATTTCCCGTCACAGCCGGTTTGCGTCGGCCCGGTCAGATGCCCGTGCGCTTGAGCAATCGGTCAAAGCCGGCCCAGAACAGCGCGCGGATGTCATCGGTTTCCATGAGGATTTCATGGCGCGCACCGTCCACATGAAGGTGTTCACAGTCAGGCAGGCGCGCACAAATGCTGGCATGCGTCTCGTTATCGACGAGCATCTCCTCGCGCGCGGTGGCGACAAGGACCGGGATATCGAGCGCTTCCAGCCGGGAGGAACGGGCGAAATTGCGAACGATTTCAAGTGACGCACCGAGCCAGCCCCAGGTCACCGGCCCAATGGCAAGATCCGGAGCGGCATCGACGAGGTCGCGCTGGATACGCCACCGGCGCGCATCATGGGTCACGATATTGGTTTCGAACCGCTCTGGCGGGCCAGGCTGGCGGGCATAGTCACCCGACCGCCCCATGACGCGCATCGCCCAGACAAGGTAGCGGATGCCGAAAAACCGCGCTTTGAGGCCCCACATCGGCGCGGAAAACGCAGCCGCATCAACCTCGACAAGCCCGTCGCTGAGTGCGGCGAGCGCGATCGCCCCACCCATGGAATGTGCCAGCGAAACATGCGGGCGCGGCAACCGGTCCTGCATCTCGCCAAGCCCGTTTGCCAGCGCGCCCATGAATGTCTGGAAACTGTCGATATGGCCCTTCTCGCGGTCCTCAAGCAGGCGATCCGACAGCCCCTGCCCCGGCCAGTCAAGGATCAGCACCGCAAATCCGCGCGCGATCAGGTCCCCGGCCACCTCGAAATATTTCTCGATGAATTCGGTCCGGCCCGGGCATACGATAACGCTCCCGCGTGCCGGCCGGGCCTGCGCCGGGATCACGCAGCCGCGAAGCCTGCGCCCGGACGCGCCTACAAACCAGACAAGCTGCGCGCCCTCAGGCACCGGGTTACCGGCAATTTCGACAAAATGGTCATGGGCGAGGGCGTCGGATATGAGCATGGCTCGACCATTGGGCACGAAAAAGGCCCCGGCATCAATTCCGGGACCTTCAAAATCGTGTCGGGAAACGTTCGCGCTCAGGCGAATTTCGCCATCAGTGACTGCAATTGCATCGCCACCGACATGTCACCTTCGACTTTCAGCTTGCCCTGCATGAAGGCCATTGTCGGGTCCATCTCGCCGCCGGCGATCTTCCTGAAGTCGTCCCAGTCGACCTTGACGGTGGCGTCGGCGTCCCCGTCGCTATTGTCCGCCTTGCCGGCGCCGCCATCAATCAGGAGCTTGCCGATCTCGCCGAAATCGAACTTCACCTTCTTGGTGAAATCGCCGCCGGCAGCTACCGCCTCATTGGCCTTTTGCGTAAGTTCTTCGAGATTCACGGGGCTTCCTCCTTGGAAATATCGCCTGCCTGAATAAAGCAGCGTTTTCCCCGGTGGCGCAAGAGGCCTGGCTGTGACCGCCCGCAAGCAAGCTCAGGAGCGCGCGACATTGACGAAGCGTATGGCGAGGCCCTCGTCCGGCGTCAGGTTCATCGTGATCTCTACACGGCCGGCCGTGATCGACAGGCCACCATTCAGCGTGCAGGTCATTGCACTGACACCGGCTGCAATCGCGGCGAGTGCGCCGATCATCCAGCTGCGGCCCGAAAACATCCCCTTGCTCATCTTGCTTGTCCTTCAATGCGGCAGGGATTGAACACTGATGCGGGCCAGCACTTTTCCAGCAAAAGGCCCGCGGCGGGTGGCTTCATTCACGCTCGAGATCGCGGAACTGCCTGCGCAGGCGCCACTCATCGGAGGTGACGCTGCGCTCCAGGGTCTGCAGGCGGTCTTCAAGGTCCATGAAAGTGTATTTCAGGTTCGAGAATGTGGCCTGTGGACGATCGGAGACACCTCGCCAGAAAGCCTCTTCATCAGCATTGCGGAAGCTGCGGTCCTCGCCGGGTCGTCGTGACGGGATGACCATCCAGGCCAGGATATAGCCCATCAGCATCAGCGGCCCGAAGACGAAAAAGGTCAGCAGGACCACCATCAGGCGCACCAGGATCGGATCCCAGCCAAAGCGTTCGGCAATACCGCCACAGACACCGGCCCAGATGCGATTGACGCGCGAGCGTTTCAGCGAGGTCGGGTTGGGCGAAGACGTATAGTCATGGGTCATCAGTCAAATCTCCTTGGGGGAAGCGTGTCGTCATCAGCAGGGCGGCGGCGCGCGGCGCCCTCACTCTCGACAAGTGTTTCAAGGGCCTCGATGCGCCGTTCCATGCGCTTTGCCGAGCGCCAGAGGTCTTCGAGCATCCGCTCGTCATCGGGCAGCAGTGTCTTCTGCCGGCGCCAGAGCGTGACATAGTGGAAGATCATTCCCGGCAGCACGACAAAGATCGCAAGGACGGCGACCATGGCGACGATGAATTCGTTTTCCATGGTCTTACAGGCCTTCCTGCCGGGGCTGGCGCGCGCGCCGGCTGGCGAAATGTTGGGCAATCAGGCCGGGCGCTGTCAGCACGGTCATGATCGCGGCGAGAATTCCAAGCGGCATAAGCATCAATCAGCCCTCCGACTTTTCGGATTTCGAGGCCGGCTTGCCGGTCCTGGTGCGCTTCGCCTTCATGGCTTCGAGTTCCTTCTCGACGCTTTCATTGCGCTCGAGCGCCTCGAATTCAGCCTGCAGGCTCGGCTCACGGCCCTTTATCTGGTCGGCATAGGCCTCCATCTCGTCGACCTTTCGTTCGACATGGGCATAGCGCGCGAGTGCGTCATCGACCTTGCCGTCATGGACCTGGCTGCGCATGCGGATGCGCTGCTCGGCGGCCTCGCGGCGCATCATCAGGGCGCGGTGCTTGGCCTTGGCCTCCGACAGCTTGTCCTGCAGCTTGGCAAGGTCATCCTGGCGCTTGTCGAATGCGTCTTCGGCGATCCTCATCGCCTCCTGGCGGCGTGCAATCTCGCCTTCGGCCTTCTGCTTGGCCGTCAGTGCGCCGCGGGCGAGATCCTCGCGGCCCTTGTCAATCGCAAGTTCCGCCTTGGTTTCCCACTCCTCGCGCTGACGCGTATAATGGGCAATCTCGCGCTCCATTTCCTTCTTGTCGGCCATCGCACGGGCCGCAGCCGTGCGCACCTCAACCAGCGTGTCCTCCATTTCCTGGATGATCAGCCGGGCGATCTTTTCGGGGTTTTCGGCACCGTCCAGCATCGCATTGATGTTGGAATTGATGATGTCGCCAAGTCGGGAAAACAGTCCCATGATGTGTCTACCTTTCGTGTGGTGTCGTGTCGTGATTCAAGGCCCTGTCGGCCGGGATCAGAAGAACAGGCCGCCGAGAAACACGCCGGCTGCGAAAAACATCCAGCTCTCGGCCGGCCGACGTGACAGCCAGCGCCCGAAGCGTCCGGCATCGCCTTCTGCCCTGTCATAGCGGGTCTCATAAGTGCGCTCGGTCATTATCTGCTCGTCTCCTTTGGTTGTGGTGGCGCCTACCGCCCTGAGCACCCTGTTCATTTCAAGCTCCGTGCCAGTTCGGAATTCAGACTTTAGAGTATTGTTTTTATTCGATTTTATCTCTATATCTCGTCGAGAGCTCTTCTTGTTATGGTGATTAAAACTAATATTTTAGTTGTATCGCCCGATTGTTTTAGGTAATTGGACCAAATGCGTGAGACCGGCCCTTCCGCCCCCCAACTCGTCGGCGAAGCCCCTGCCTGGCTGTCGGCGCTGGAGCATGTCAGCCGCGTCGCGCCGCTGGAGCGCCCGATCCTCGTCATCGGGGAGCGCGGCACCGGCAAGGAACTGATCGGAGAGCGGCTGCACTTCCTGTCGCGCCGCTGGGACGGGCCTTTCGTGAAGGTCAATTGCGCGGCCCTGTCGGAAGACCTGCTCGACAGCGAGCTGTTCGGCCATGAGCGCGGGGCCTTTACCGGCGCCACCGACCGGCGGGCCGGCCGGTTCGAGCTGGCCGATGGCGGCACGATCTTTCTCGACGAGATCGCCAATGCCTCGATGCGGGTGCAGGAAAAGCTGCTGCGCGTCGTCGAATATGGCGAGTATCAGCGCCTTGGCGGCCAGCAGGTGCTGCGCACCGATGTGCGGGTGGCGGCGGCGACGAATATCGACCTGCCAGGCGCGGTGGCACGCGGTGAGTTCCGCGCAGACCTGCTCGACCGGCTGGCCTTTGACGTGATCACCCTGCCGCCATTGCGGGCGCGCGAAGGTGACGCCTCGCTGCTGGCCGACTTCTTTGCCCGGCGCATGGCTGTCGAGATGGCAGAGGATTTTCCGGGCTTCGCGCCCTCGGCGATTGCCGCGATCGAAGCCCATGACTGGCCGGGCAATGTGCGTGAGCTGCGCAATTTCGCCCAGCGCCTGGCCTGGCGGGCGATCATGGAGGCGCCGGCCGAGCCGATCCGTTTCGATCCCGGCGCGCTCGACCCCTTCGCCTCGCCCTGGCGACCGACCTCACGGCCACACGCCACCCGCGAACCGCAGAGGCCGGAGACGACGCCTGAAGCGCCTGCAACGCCGCCACGGGCCGAGACCGTGGCCGATTTCGAAACGGCGGTCGCCACCTATGAAATGCAGCTGATCGATGCCGCGCTGGCGCGTGAGAAGGGCCATCAGGGCCGC
>CAYXQV010000219.1:0-4590 GCA_964467505.1 uncultured Hyphomonadaceae bacterium
GCTATGGCGCGCAATTCTGGCTGTTGCCCGATGCGCCCGGCGTGCCGGAAGATGCATTTGCGGGCATGGGCCATCGCGGCCAGTATCTCGTCATCATACCGTCCGAGGATCTCGTGATCGTCCGGCGCGGCTATGACGAGAGCGGCGCGGCCCGCTTCGATATCACGGGCTTTACCCGCGATGTCGTTGCCCGCATCCACGCGGCTGAAGCCGCCCACGAGGCCGAACAGCAAGCCGCCAGTGCCGCAGAGCAGGCGCTGCCGGATGAGAATTAACGCGGGAACGCACAGACCCGAACATGCTGCAACGCGGCCGCCCCGGAATGGCCCCGTCTGGGCGAAGGGTCGCGAAAATCTGCTGCCGAGAGGCGCATGTCTGACACCGGCGTGACCGACAATTGCCTGCCCCAACGCTTCCGTGACTGGTTTGTTGCACGCGAATGGCACCCGCGCGCCCACCAGCTGGAACTCACGCAGGCGGCACTTTCTGGCGAAAGCGCTCTGCTCATCGCGCCAACCGGCGGGGGCAAGACGCTGGCCGGCTTCCTTGCAAGCCTGGTGGAACTCAGCGCTGCCCCGCGCGCCCGCCCCGCGCTGCACACACTCTATATATCTCCGCTCAAGGCGCTGGCCGTCGATGTGCGGCGCAACCTGACTCAGCCCGCTGATGAGATGGCGCTCGGCCTGCGCATCGAATCGCGCACCGGCGACACCCCCGCCGCCGCACGCCAACGCCAGCGAAAATCCCCGCCCGACATCCTGCTGACCACGCCTGAACAACTCGCCCTGTTCATCGCGTCGGGCAATGCCGCCAGCTTCTTTGCCGACCTGCGGGCGGTCATCATCGACGAGATCCACGCCATCGCGCCGACCAGGCGCGGCGACCTGCTTTCGCTCGGACTGGCCAGCCTCGCCGAATGGGCGCCGGAATGCCGGTTCATCGGCCTGTCGGCAACGGTGCGTGACCCGGGCGCGCTGGCCCGCTGGCTGGATTTACGCATTGACGCCGCGCCCCCGCGCATCATCCGCGCCGCCGGTGGGGCGAAGGCCGATCTTTCCATCCTGGTCTCGCGCGAGCGGATCCCCTGGGCCGGCCATTCGGGCCGGTTCGCCGTCGCAGAAGTCTACGAGGCGATCAAACAGGCCCGCACCGCCCTTGTCTTCGTCAACACGCGCAGCCAGGCCGAGCTCCTTTTCCAGGAACTCTGGCGCGCCAATGACGACCACCTGCCGATCGCACTGCATCATGGTTCGCTGTCAAGGGAGCAGCGGCAAAAGGTCGAGGCGGCGATGTCCGGGGATGGGTTGAGGGCCGTTGTCTGCACCTCGACACTCGATCTTGGCATCGACTGGGGCGGGGTCGATCTCGTGATACAGATGGGAGCTCCGAAGGGATCGGCCCGGCTGATCCAGCGCATCGGACGTGCCAATCACCGCATGGATGAGGCCAGCCGCGCGCTGCTGGTGCCGACCAACCGGTTCGAAGTGCTCGAATGTCGCGCAGCCGAGGCAGCGGTGAATGCGGGCGAACTGGACGGCGAGACGCGTGCGCGCGGCAGCCTCGATGTGCTGGCCCAGCATGTGATGGGCAGGGCCTGCGGCGACGGGTTTCATCTCGACGCCCTGTTCGAGGAGGTCCGCCGGGCCGCGCCCTACAGTGATCTTGACTGGCAGACCTGGGAAAGGATCGTCGATCTCGTCGCCACCGGCGGCTATGCGCTGGCGGCCTATGACCGTTTCCGCCGGATCGTGCGCGGCCCCGACGGTGTCTGGCGCGCACGCACATCGCGCGATGCCCAGCGCCACAGGATGAATGTCGGTGTGATTGTCGAGGCCCCCGCACTCTCGGTGAGAAAGGCCAATTTTGTCGGCGGTAACGCCTCGCAAGGCCCCGAAGGCGCGCGCCGCACCATGCGCGCAGGCCGCAAGCTCGGCGAGATCGAGGAATATTTCCTTTCCACCCTCGCTCCTGGCGACACCTTCCTTTTCGCGGGCGAAGTGCTTCGCTTTCTTGCCATCCAGGACAATGATGCCCTGGTGGTGTCCACGTCAGACCCCGAGCCCGCAATCCCTTATTATGCAGGAGGGAAGTTCCCGCTCTCGACCTTCCTTGCCGGCCGGGTGCGCGAGATGATCCACGACCCGCGCCACTGGCCAGCCCTTCCTGCACCGGTTCGCGAATGGTTCGCCGTCCAGCGCCTGCGCTCGGCCATCCCTGCGCCCGATCACCTGCTTGTCGAGACGTTCCCGCGTGGCGGGCGCTTCTACCTTGTGGCCTATCCCTTCGAAGGGCGCCTTGCCCACCAGACGCTCGGAATGCTGCTCACGCGCCGGCTGGAGCGGGCAGGCGCAAAACCGCTTGGCTTCGTGGCCAGCGAATATGCGCTGGCGATCTGGGGCCTGGAGGATATGGCGGGACTGGACATGAATGACCTGTTTTCGCCTGACATGCTGGGTGACGACCTTGAGGAATGGCTCGCCGAGAGCGTGCTGATGAAACGCACCTTCCGCCAGTGCGCCCAGGTGTCGGGCCTGATCGCACGGCGTTTTCCCGGACAGGAAAAGACCTCCCGGCAGGTCACCTTCTCGACCGACCTGATCTATGACGTGCTGCGCGAACACGAGCCCGGTCATATTCTCCTGCAGGCCGCGCGCCAGGAGGCCGCCAGCGGCTTGCTCGATATTCGCCGGCTTTCAGATGCCCTTGGCCGCATTGCCGGGCGGATCGACCATCAGCGCCTTGCGAAGATCAGCCCGTTTGCGGTTCCCGTCATGCTGGAGGTGGGTAAGGAGCCTGTATCGAGCCTTGACACACAAGACGCCATCCTGTTGCAGGGCGAAGCCGACCTGATCGCAGAGGCCATGGGGCGATGACGCGCGCGCCCGTTTGCCTGCCCGATACTTTACCGCCCCCTCGACCAGGGCTAGGAAGCATACCATATGAATTCTGGTGCGCGATTATTGCACCGGCCAGACAGGAGCGCCTATGGCGAAGGAAGAATTGCTCGAGTTCAACGGGACGGTGGTGGAATTGCTGCCCAATGCCACTTTCCGTGTGAAGCTGGAGAATGATCATGAAATCATTGCCCACACGGCTGGCAAGATGCGCAAGAACCGCATCCGCGTGCTGACCGGTGACAAGGTGCTGATCGAGATGACACCTTACGACCTGACCAAGGGTCGCATAACCTACCGCTTCAAATAGCGCGCGCGTGACAACGCCGATGCTGATCCTCGCGAGCGCCAGTCCGCGCCGCCGCGATCTCCTCAGACAAATCGAAATCACGCCCGACGTCACGCGTCCCGCCAATATTGATGAGACGCCCAGACCGGGTGAATTGCCGCGCCCCCTGGCCGAGAGGCTGGCGCGCGAAAAGGCCCACGCAGTGGCTGCATCTGGCGAGGCGGGCTTTGTGCTTGCCGCTGACACCGTGGTCGCCTGCGGGCGTCGGATCCTGCCCAAGACGCTCCAGCAGGGCGAGGCGCGCGCCTGCCTCTTGCTGCTGTCGGGGCGCGCCCACCAGGTGTTTACCGGGCTTTGCCTTGTTGCGCCCGATGGCCGCGAGGCGAGCCGTCTGGTGATGACGCGGGTGAAGATGAAACGGCTTACGGCCGGTGAAATCGACACCTATCTTGCCAGCGGGGAGTGGCACGGCAAGGCCGGCGGCTATGCCATACAGGGCCGCGCCGGCGCCTTCGTCACGCATATTTCCGGCTCCTACAGCGCCGTGGTCGGACTTCCCCTCTATGAGACCCGCTGCCTGCTGGAAGGGCTGGGCTGGCGAGCAGGCTCAGGCGCGGCATGTGACGCCAACGCGCCCACCTTCAAGGACCCGTGACCTGGCAGGCAAAGGCGGGGCCGTCATTGTAGAAATCGCGCAGGGTGAAGCTGGTCGGGCCGGTCAGCGTCAATTCCAGGGTGATCATGTCGGAATAGTATCCGCCAACCTTCCAGGCCTCGATGAAATTGTTCTCCCCGGACAGGCGATACTGGCCATAGGGCGTGTTGATCGCGCCCTCCCAATAGGTCGGCCCCCATTGCTGCAGGTCGATGGCTTCGGAATTGAGGCCATGCCGGTCCTGCCAGACGGCCACGTCGCGATAGCGGGTATACTGCACCTGCATGGGCGAGGCGGTGCCTTCGATATTGCACGTGGCGCTGAGCGTGCCGGTATCCTGCGCGAAGGCCGCCGGCGCGGCGACCAGCAGCACGGCCAGTGCGAGCGCGCGGGCCGCGCGCAATGGAATGAGAGCCTGCATCATCGACATGTCCCCGTCTGGTTTGGCAGGACATGAACATAGCCGGTTTCCGAGGGGATTTACAGGACAAACAGCTGCCAGCGCATGGCATACGCGCGCGCAGGGCCATGCTATACGACATAAATGCGGTGCCCCTTCCGGGCGCCCGATGCGGAGGGCACAGCGCCCTCCCGGGAGGAATTCCAACATGGCCAAGGGCGACAACAAAAAGGGCAAGGAAGTGCGCAAGCCAAAGGCCGCGCACAATGTGAAACCCAAGACCAACGCGTCCCAGCCCTCCGTCAAGGCCGGCAAGATCGGCGGCCTGGAGCACATGACCAACAAGCCGAAG
>CAYXQV010000220.1:0-4553 GCA_964467505.1 uncultured Hyphomonadaceae bacterium
CGGCGAAATATGGCGAGCGGTTCACCCCCCCGGCGCTGCTGCGTGAAATGGCGGAAAAGGGCGAGACCTTCTATTCGCGTTTCCCGCCAGCCAGGCAGGAGGAAAAGGCCGCCGCCTGACACTGCGCGGTGGCAAATGCGAGGATATGCGAAAGCCGGGGCCTTGCGCTCCGGCTTTCTTGTTGATCAAAATCAAGGCCCTTTCCATCCTGTTGCGAAAGACTGGGGTTAAGGTCATTCTGCAGCCAATCGCGCTGCGCGTTAACCATTGGAGGAGCCTCATGTCTGTGACCGTCATGCTGAGCGGCAGCGAGACGCTTGATGAAACTGCTGTCAGGCAATCACTGTCTCTGGCCACCCGGCTCCAAGTCCCGCTGACCGGACTGTGCGCGCTTCCCGATCCTTCCAGCGCACTGCTCTACACGACCTCGCCCTACATGATCGGCGTCGGCGGAACGGCGATGGAGAGCGTGCGCATCGCACAGGACGAGGTGATCAACAGCGCGCGGGAGATGTTCGAAAACCTGACGCAGGGCGCAAGCGAGGCGCGTTTCGAGCACCGCACCGACCTGACCGAACGCGGCGCAGTTGATGCCGGCGCCCTCAGCGAGGCGCTGGTCTTTCCCCGCCCGGCAGGCACGGCCTCCCATCCGCTCGCACGGGCCTTCGAGCATGTGATGATGGATGCGCGGCTGCCGGTGTTTCTTACCGGAACACAACTGGCCGACAGCGGTCCTGCCCTCATCGCCTGGGATGGAAGCCCGCAGGCGGCGCGAGCCGTGCGCATGCAGGAACGCCTGATCCGCATGGCCGGGACCGCTATCATCGCCCAGAACCCCGACGACCTGGGCGAGCACAGTGCCCGCCCGGCCGCCAGTCCGGACAGGCTTGGCGACTGGCTGAAACAGCGCGGCGTCACGGTCGAGACCGCCAGTTTCGAAGGCGATATCGCCGACGGCCTGTTCCAGCTGGCGAGCGACCGGTCAGCGCAGTTTGTCGTCGCCGGCGCATATGGCCATTCGCGCGCTGGTGAGTTCCTGTTCGGCGGTGCAACCCGCGGAATGCTCAAGGCCGAGGAAGCCCCCGCGCTGGCCCTCGTGCACTGATACATCGATAGTCGATAATTTTTCTCGACTTTTTCGGCGCTTCTGATATTTGCGGGCGCATGGATTATCTTGATGAAACCCGCGCCGCCGGGCGCCACATTTTTCCGGACCTGGCGCGTGCGATGGCGCTGATCGGCATTGCGCTGGTCAATGTGGGCCTTTTCGCCTGGCCCGCCATGCAGGGTTATGCGGCGGGCGGGCTGAAGACGCCTCTCGACGAGGGCGCCTATTTCGCTGTCGATGCACTCTTTCTGATGAAGTCCTACACGCTGTTTTCGTTCATGTTCGGCGTGGGATTTGCCTTTCAGATCGCCTCGGCCGAGCGCGCGGGGGCGAGTTTCACGGCGCGTTACTGGCGCCGGATCATCGGCCTGTTTGCTTTCGGCGCGATCAATATCGTCTTCCTGTTCCAGGGCGACATTCTGTTCATCTATGGCGTCCTTGGCAGCGTGCTGTTCCTGTTCCGGAACGTGGAGGCGAAATCCCTGATCCGCTGGGCGCTGGCTTTATATACCGTTCAGGTCCTTGTGCTCGCGGCGATGACAGGGTTTGTCTGGCTCGGCCAAACATTTGCGCCCGCCGACATGGCCGAAGCGGCAGCACAGATGGCGAGCGACGGCGCTGCCCTGCGCGAGATCTTTGCGGGTCCGGATTTCTGGGCCATCGTCGCCGCGCGCGTGTCGCAATGGGGGCAATTCGTGCCGATGATGTTCCTGTTCCAGGGGATTGGCGCCATGTCGTTTTTCCTGTTCGGCCTGGCTGGCGTGCGCATGGGAACAATATCGCGGCCCGAGGCGCCCTTCTGGAAGACGTGTCGGCGGGTGTATCTTCCGATCGGAATTCTCGGCAGCGCCCTTGGCGCGTGGTTCATCTCTTCGGCTGGCAGCATGATAGAGACCGACATGATGGTGGGCACGACACTGGTTGCCCTGTTCAGCCCGTTTTCGAGCGCGGGTTATCTCGGGCTCATCGCAAAATGGTCGGAGAGGAAACCCGGCCCGGTGACAACATTTCTCGCGCGCGGGGGGACTTCTTCGCTGACAGCGTACCTGCTTCAGAACCTGTTGTTCACGCTGGTCTTTTATGGATTTGCGCTTGGTTTTCATGCCCAGCTCGGCGCGGCCGCCTGCATCGCCATCGCGCTTGCAGTGGCGCTCGCCTCGATCATTTTCACCAGCCTCTGGCGGGTCGCCTTCCGCCGCGGACCTCTGGAAGAAATCCTGCGGCGCTGGACATATCTAGAAGCGCGCTGAACGGGAATTTCGTCTCCTGCCTTACCGCTCCATCATGACTCTGGCTCCGGGTCACGCACGATGCGAAAGCCGATATGACTGGCCGAAAAATCGCTCTCCTGTGGCTGGCGCGCAGCCGGGCGATAGCGCCGGCAGAAATTGTCCGCGCACAGATAGGACCCGCCTTTGATCGTGTGCCGACCGGGCGCATAGGGTGTTGAGGTCCACTCCCAGACATTGCCGATCATGTCATGCAGGCCGACCCGCGAGGCGGCAAAGCAAGCCACGGGCGCCAGACCCGCAAAGCCGTCTTCCTGCGTATCGGCGACCGGGAACACGCCCTGCCAGCTATTGGCGAGCGGCGCACCATCACTGTCATAGGCCCCGGACACCGGCTCGTCGCGATCTGGCAGGCCGATATAAGCGGCATATTCCCATTCCGCTTCCGTGGGCAACCGGCCGCCTGCCCATTGCGCATAAGCCGCAGCATCGCGCTGGGAAACATGGACAACGGGAAACCTTCCCTTGCCCTCAATGTCGCTGCCAGGGCCTTCGGGCGTGCGCCAGGTCGCGCCGCGCACAAGGCTCCAGGGCAGCGCCGACGGTCCGCCAGTGCTGGAGGGATGCGTGAAGACCGCCGAGCCCGCTCCCGGCCCGCCAATTGCGGCAGTCCTTTCCGCATCGGTGACATATCCGGTTGCCGCAACGAAAGCGGCGAACTGGTCATTGGTGACTTCATGGACCTGAATGGCGAAGCCATCGACATGCAGTGCCATCGCGCCGCGCTCCTCGGCATAAAGGGGCTGGTCACCCATCGGGAACGAGCCGGCCTCTATCTCGGTGAATGTGCCCGCCTGCATCGTCTCCCGGGCGCAGGCCTGCCCGGCTATCGCATCATCGCCGCCCTGCACGGGCCCACAAGCGGCGAGCCAGGCCAGCGCGAGCAGGGCACACACGCATTTCATGAGCCTGCCCCCGTCAGGATCATGTCAAGCATATCGGCGATCACCGCGCGCGCGCGTGCCACCGGAAGGCCCGTCTCAAGTCTCAGGCGACGATAGGTCTCAAAACTCATCGCCACATCCAGCGCGGCCAGAAGGCTCTCATCACGCCTGTGCTGGTCGGGTATCATCGCCGCTATGCTCTCACGCTCGCGCCGGAACATTTGCCGGAAATCCTCCATCAGCACATCGGAGCGGAACCGCCGCGTCTCGGTGCAGATCCGCAGATACATGATCTCCTCATAGACCCCCATTCGCCGGGCGAGCAATTCGCGCAGCCGGCCCTGCCAGTCGGCTGATTCATACGGCTGCATGAGGACTGGCATGACCATTTCCTCGCACTGGCGCGCCATCTCGCGGTAGAGAATGTCCATCTCCTCGAAATGACGAAACACCGTGCGCAGGCTGACATTCGCCGTTTCCGCCACCCGCGCAGCGCCCGGACTGATCTCTCCGGCGCGCACGAGCGCAAACAGCGCGTCGACGATCTGCTGGCGGCTGCGTTCGGCCCGCGCCCTGCGCCCGTCCTGCAGAAGGTCTGCGGCCTTGGCCTCTGCCTGGCCGGTGTCGCCGCCATTTGCGTGCGTCAATCTGTTCGTCTCCTGATGGCGAGTGTGTCGGATATCATCGCGGCTGGCGGCCGGACCCAGCTGGTCAGGATCGCCAGGAACCTGTTCATTGACAATCTTCATGACCTTCTTGCGACCATGCGAAACAAGTAATGGCATCATATATGCCAGCACTCAATCGCTCCAGACCGAAAACAGCACCCGCCAGCGATATTGGCGCGCTGAAAAACCGACTTTATCCGGCTGGCTGGCTTTTCCTTCAGGGTCATTGCGTCTAGGGCGGTTTCCGGCCAAATTGACCCACTTGGAGGGGTATATTTTGGGGTCTGGCCAGGAGCATACCGGAGCAGGATGCTCGCATCCTGCGAGGATTGCGACGACGCCAGAGCGCAAAAGATGCCCCAGCGCGCGGCCAACAAGAAGGTTATAAATTCATGTGTTTAGAGAGCTTTCTGCCACGCTGCCACTCGCCTTTTCCGCCAGGATCGTCGTCGCGCGAAGGTCCGGCGATGCCTGCATCGCCGGACTTCACGCTCCTAGCCCTGACGAAAAATCCAAGCGGCCAAGTGGGTCAATTTGGTCGGAAAACGCCCTAGCAGCCTGTCGGACTGGGGTCATTACCCGATATTGTTTTGGCATCTTTGTG
>CAYXQV010000221.1:0-4498 GCA_964467505.1 uncultured Hyphomonadaceae bacterium
GCAGGTGCCGGCAATGTTGCCGGCTGCGGAGCCGGGCCCGCTTGGGCAGGAGCCGAAAGAACAGGTGCCGGCGCAGGAGGCGGCGCCTGCGCAGGTGCAACCGGGGCAGGCGTCTCGGCAGGCCCGGCAGACGCAGGAACCTGGCCCGATGTCATCATATCGACAGTGTTGGCGCTCGCCCCAGCCTGGCCATGTGAGGCGGCCGGTGGCGCCTCAGGCGGGATGGCCTGTGGCGCGGGCTCGCGCTCAGGCATGCCCGGAAGGGTGTTACCGCTTCCACTATGTTGCGCGGTGGCCGGAAATGCGACGGCCAATACGGCAATTGCGATCGAATAACGAGTTATCATTGCGACTGTCCCCAGCTTTGCTCTGTCAGGCCCCTCGCCTGCGCGCGGGGCACCATCACGAACGTCATTGATAACTTTTTAGACCGGGGCGGGATGTGTTTCCAGTCACGATTGGCCAGATCTTGTCGCTTTTCGCCAGCTTTCCGCGATGTCAGTCTTGCCGCAGCGCAGCGACTGGGGGCATCATGGCGCCAAATCGATCTGGAGGAGACACATGAAAACGCGCATCACGGAAATGTTTGGCATAGAACATCCGATCATTCAGGGCGGCATGCACTATGTCGGGTTTGCGGAAATGGCGGCGGCGGTGTCGAATGCCGGCGGGCTCGGCATCATCACCGGGCTGACACAGAAAACACCCCAGGATCTTGCCAATGAGATCGCCCGCTGCAAGGACATGACCGACAAGCCGTTCGGGGTGAACATCACCTTCCTGCCGACGCTCAATCCTCCGGACTATCCGGCCATCGTCAAGGCGGTGATCGATGGTGGGGTCAAAGTGGTCGAGACAGCCGGGCGCAACCCTCAGCAGGTCATGCCCGCACTCAAGGATGCCGGTATCAAGGTCATCCACAAATGCACATCGGTGCGCCATTCGCTGAAAGCCCAGGATATCGGCTGCGACGCCGTCTCGGTCGATGGTTTCGAATGCGGTGGCCATCCGGGCGAAGATGACGTGCCGAACTTCATCCTCCTGCCGCGCGCGGCCGAGGAGCTTGAAATCCCGTTCGTGTCTTCGGGCGGCATGGCTGATGGACGCTCGCTGGTCGCCTCGCTCGCACTTGGGGCAGAGGGCATGAATATGGGCACGCGCTTCATCGCCACAAAGGAAGCGCCAGTGCATGAGAATGTGAAACAGGCGCTGGTGGCGGCCTCCGAACTCGACACGCGCCTTGTCATGCGCTCGCTGCGCAATACCGAGCGCGTGCTGACCAACACGGCTGTGGAAAAGCTGATCGAGAAGGAGAAGCGCCTCGGTGACGACCTGAAATTCGAGGACATCATCGACGAGGTCGCGGGCGTCTATCCCCGGATCATGAAAGAGGGCGACATGGATGCCGGTGCGTGGAGCTGCGGCATGGTCGCCGGCCTCATCCACGACATTCCAACCTGCAAGGAACTCATCGACGGCATCATGAAACAGGCCGAGGAAATCATCGAGCAGCGCCTCGCGGGCTTCCAGGGCGCACGGGTGGCGGCCGAGTAGGGTTTCGTGCCTGCCTGACGGTTCGAGGCTCACATGGTTCGACTTCGCTCAGGATGAGGGTCGAACCATGTTCACCATGAGAGACGACCCACCGGGTGGTTCTGACAACCGCTTAGAAAAGCTGAACCGGTCGCCGGTTGTCGCGGGGCCTGGCCGGCGGTTGGGTGGGTGGCCGGCGCCCGGCCAGGCGTGCAGGCGGGCCGCAGCCGGCTGGAAAACTCCCCATGCGGACTGTTATTTCAACGGCCGGTCAATTTCCCTTTTGCCTCCAAACCCTCTATGGTGATGCAAGATTCAGAATCGTAGAAAAGGGCGTTGCAGGCATGGCAGACACCGCGCAGAACACGTCGGAGTATGGTGCCGATTCCATCAAGGTTCTCAAGGGACTGGAAGCGGTACGAAAGCGTCCGGGTATGTATATCGGCGACACTGATGACGGTTCCGGCCTGCATCACATGATCTATGAGGTCGTCGACAATTCCATTGATGAGGCGCTGGCCGGTCATGCCGACGAGGTCACAGTCACGCTGCATCCTGACAACAGTGCCGAGATCACCGACAATGGCCGGGGTGTCCCGGTGGAAATCCATCCGAGCGAGGGCGTTTCAGCTGCTGAAGTTATCATGACGCAGCTGCATGCGGGCGGCAAGTTCGATCAGAATAGCTACAAGGTGTCCGGCGGTTTGCATGGGGTCGGCGTGTCGGTCGTGAACGCGCTTTCCGACTGGCTGGAAATGACCATCCACAGGGACGGGCATGAACATTTCGTCCGCTTCGTCGATGGCGGGCGGGTCGAGGCGCCGCTAGAGACGCGCGGAGAAAGCCCAAAGACTGACAATGGCAAGCCCTATACCGGCACCGCGGTGCGTTTCCTCGCCTCCACGACGACCTTCACCATGACCGATTATGACCGCGGCATGCTTGAGCACCGCCTGCGTGAACTGGCTTTCCTGAATTCCGGCGTGCGGATCGTCTTTCGTGACCTGCGAACGCCCGAGCCCTATGAGTCGGTCCTTGAATATGACGGGGGCGTAAAGGCCTTTGTCGAGCATCTCGACCGCCAGAAAACCGGGCTCATTCCCGATGTCATCTATGTCGTCGGTGAGCGCGATGGCATCACTGTCGAGGCCGCCATGGAGTGGAATGACAGCTATCATGAAACTGTGCTGACCTTTACCAACAACATCCCGCAGCGCGATGGCGGCGCCCATCTTGCCGGCTTTCGCGGCGCGCTGACCCGCATCATCAACAAATACGCTGCCGACAGCGGTGCGGCGAAGAGGGAAAAGGTGGCCATTACGGGTGATGATGCCCGCGAGGGGCTGACCTGCGTTCTCTCGGTCAAGGTGCCCGATCCGAAATTCTCCTCCCAGACCAAGGACAAGCTTGTCTCTTCGGAGGTGCGCCCGATTGTCGAGAGCCTCGTCAGCGAGAAACTCGCCGACTGGTTCGAGGAAAATCCGAAGCCGGCCGCGACGATCATGAACAAGATTGTCGAGGCGGCCGCCGCGCGTGAGGCCGCCCGCAAGGCGCGTGAACTCACACGTCGCAAATCCGCACTCGACATCACCTCGCTGCCCGGCAAGCTCGCCGATTGCCAGGAGAAAGACCCTGCGAAGTCCGAACTGTTCATCGTCGAGGGCGATTCGGCCGGCGGCTCGGCCAAGCAGGGCCGCGACCGCAAGAACCAGGCAATCCTCCCCTTGCGCGGCAAGATCCTGAATGTGGAGCGCGCGCGCTTCGACAAGATGCTGTCATCAGATCAGGTCGGCACGCTGATCACCGCGCTTGGCGCCGGCATTGGCCGCGATGATTTCAATATCGACAAGCTGCGCTACCACAAGATTGTCATCATGACTGACGCCGATGTCGACGGCGCGCATATCCGAACGCTGCTGCTGACCTTTTTCTACCGCCAGATGCCGGAGCTGATCGAGCGCGGTTACCTCTACATTGCCCAGCCTCCGCTCTACAAGGTGACGCGCGGCAAGTCCGAACGCTATATCAAGGATGAGAGCGAGATGGAGGCCTATCTTATCGAGGAAGGCACTTCGGGCGAGACCCTCATTCTCGATGATGGCACCCAGATTGCCGGCGAGGACCTTCGCGCGCGGGTTCGCGATGCCGCAGCGTTTCGTTCGGTGCTCTCGCGCCTCGCGCTCAGGGCCCCGGAATTCCTGCTGGAGCAGGCCGCGCTGGCGGGGGCGCTGGCGCAGGACGCAGGTGAGGTGCAGGCTGGCGAGACAGCAAGGCGGCTCAATCTCATCGCCGAGGAGGGCGAGGAAAGCTGGGAAGGCCGGTTCGAGAATGGCGCCCTGAAACTCTCGCGCACGGTGCGCGGTGTGGAGGAGCGCGCCGCCCTGGATGCAGCACTGCTGGCCAGCCAGGATGCTATCCGCCTGAATGAACGCGCCGCCACCGTGCGCGAGATCTATGACAAGCCATCACTCTTGCGCCATGAAAAATCCGGCGATGTGGAAGTGTTCGGTCCGATGTCACTGCTCGATGCGGTGCTCGCGTCGGGTCGGAAGGGTCTCAAGATTCAGCGCTACAAGGGCCTTGGCGAGATGAATGCCAACCAGCTCTGGGAAACCACGCTTGATGCCAATGCCCGCACCCTGTTGCAGGTCAAGGTCGCCCACGCCGACGAAGCCGATGAGATGTTTACCCGGCTGATGGGCGACATCGTGGAGCCGCGCCGCGAATTCATCCAGGAATATGCTCTGGAGGCGGAGGTGGACGTGTGATGCGTGGGTCGGGCAAGGGCTCGCCTGCCTCCACGGGCGCATCGCGACAATCTGCATCGCAAAACTGCGCGAACCGACGGCTGATCGCCCTGAGCATATTCACCGATTGCCGAACTGCCGGCGCTGGCAAGCCTGAAGGTGCTTAGGGCGTTTTCCGACCAAATTGCACCACTTGGCCGCTTGGATTTTTCGTCAGG
>CAYXQV010000222.1:0-4477 GCA_964467505.1 uncultured Hyphomonadaceae bacterium
GCGGACGGCATCGAAATCTATTCTGTCGCCTTCAATGCCCCCAGCGATGCGCAAGCCGTGCTCGGCGACTGTGCAACCTCGAGCAGCCACTTCTTTACCGCTACCGACGGCGCTCAGCTCCAGAATGTCTACGACACGATTGCGGCGAGCCTGAATCAGATTCGCCTGACGCATTAGCAGCCTGCTAAAGGATGCGCTGCACGATGCGCGTTTTTCGACAACCTGTTAATTTAAGCCGGCATGTCCGGGACGCGTAAGCTTGCTGGCCGGGTCAGGCGACATCGCGCGCTGCCGGCGGCGGGGTGGTTTCCTCTCTCGACACGGCGTCTGCATCGAGTGGCAGGTAGATCGATACCCGCGTGCCCTTGTCGATCTCGCTGGCAATCGTCATGCGACCACCATGCATTTCCGCAAATGACTTGGTGAGGGCCAGCCCGAGGCCTGTGCCCTCGGTATTGCGCTCGCGGGTGTCGGAAATCTGCTCGAACGGGCGGGCGAGACGATGGATCTGGTCCCTGGGAATGCCGATGCCGCTATCGGTTACGGAGATGCGCAATTCCCGTCCGATGATGTCGAGGGACACCAGGACCCGGCCGCCCGAATCGGTGAATTTCAGCGCATTCGAAACGAGATTGAGCACCATCTGCCTGATCGCACGGTGGTCGGCATCGATAAGCGGCAGGTCCTCAGGTGCCTTCAGGATCAGGTCGATCCCTTTCTCTTCGGCCTTGTGACGCGTCATGCGCACTGCGGCATCCACCGGGTCGACGGGGTCGATCTCGGCGCGTGCAATCGTCATCTTGCCGGCTTCGATCTTGGCGATGTCGAGAATGTCGTTGATGAGATCGAGCAGGTGCTGGCCTGAAGTGAGGATATCGTCGGCATAGCGCTTGTAGCGTGGGTCACCAAGGGCGCCATAAAGCTCCTTGGAGAGGATTTCGGAAAATCCGTTGATCGCATTGAGCGGGGTGCGCAGTTCGTGGCTCATATTGGCCAGGAAGGTGCTCTTGGTCTGGGCGGCATGTTCGGCGCGCGCGCGCTCCTCATCATACTTCTTCGCCAGTTCGCCGGCCTTGCCTTCCGAGCGCTCAAGTTCAAGGATGACCTGCTTGAGTTTAGCCTTCTGGCGCCTGAGTTGCTCTTCGTTGCGAACATCATTGGTCACGTCGAGACCAAGAGTGATCATCACGTTTTCATGGGTCGCGCGTTCGACGAGTTTCAGCCAGCGCCCGTCATGAAGTTCCAGCAGGCTGGTGTCGGGCTCCTCCATCGAAGGCACTTCGCGGCGGACCGCATCGCACCGGGCGATCGCGACCGTGTCGTGCCCGATCCCCGGGCGAAGCGTCTCCTCCAGCCGGAAGTCGCGGGCAAATGAGCGGTTCCAGTAGAGAAGCCGCCTGCGCTTGTCCCACAGTGCGAAGGGCCCTGAAAAACCCTCGATCGCGTTGCGCAGGCGGCGTTCAGCCGTGCGCAATTTGAGGTCTGTGATCTTCTGCTCGGTGACATCCATGACAATGCCGCTGAACATGTCGGGTTCGGCTTCGCCTGACGGGCTGGCGCGCAATTCGATGAATTGTCGACCCTGTGACGCGCTCGTGGCGAAGTCGACCTGCAGCCAGCCCTTGCCGGCCGCCGAAATGATCGCCTGGCGGACCCTGGCGCGTTCGCGCTCATGGACGCCATCGAGCAGGTCGCCGGTTGTCACTGCGCTGTCTGTTGCGAGTTCAAGAAGTTCGCCCGCCATCGGGCTGAGCGACAATGTGTCCTGGCGCGTGTCCCAGAGGAACGAGCCGGCACGCGCCCCGGTCATGACCAGGTCAAGCTGTTCCTGCGCCGAGCGGATCTCGGCTTTCTGGCCATCATCGCGGGACTCCCCGCGCGCCACCATCCGGGCAAGTCCGAATATGGCCAGCGCCGGGGCGGCAAGCAGAAGACCATAGCTCAGAAAGCGCAGCAGGTCGCCCTGGGAGAATAATGGTGCGGGTCGCGTGACACATATGTGCAGCGCGCTCGACCGGATCGGGGCGCAGGCCGTCGCGGAGCGCTCGAGCCCCTCCCCGGACTGGATTCTCGGACGCTCAAGCGTGGCGCTGTCAGCCTGTCTTGCAAGCCCGGGATCGCCGGCACCGATCCGCACATTGCCGTGCGCCAGGGTGTAGCGCCGCCCCGCGCCCGGTGAGGGCAGCCAGTTTTGTGCTTCGGTGAACGCGATCCTCTTGGGCAGGGCGCTATTGGCGAAGACAAGCACGAGATCGCCATCGCGCGTCAGGCCGAGGCGTTGCCGGTCGGCGAGGCTGGAGATCGCGGTCTCGGCTGCGGCGCGAATACGCGAGCCCTCCGGCGACTGCGCGGCATCGCGCAGGCTGAGTTCCATATCGATATCGCGAAGGCTGCCATCGACCAGTTTTCTGCCGGCCCCGGCCTTCTGGCCGAGTGCGACCACCGAGTTAGCGGTGTCCGCCTTGCCCTGGATGCGTTCGGCCAGCGCGATGGCTTCGCGCTGAAGCTCCGACAGGGTGTGGCGGTCGCTCGTGCGTTTTTCGTCATAGGACTTGAGCGCAAGGGCGCCGCCTTCAAGTGCCACCAGCGCGGCAATCACCAGACCAAGCCGGCCTGGCAGGCCGAAAGCACGGCCGCGCTGCTGCGCCTGTTCTGTCTGCTTCGCCTTGGTCACGCCGTCTGCCTGGAATGAGCGGAATTGCCCCAGTGTCTGACCGTCATGTCGGGCAAGGCTTAATAACTGTTAAAGTTAACAGCTGCCTGCGTCAGTCAGGTGCTGCCAGCGCGCGCCCGACAATATCGCCGGCATTCTTCGACAGACCGGCCTCGGCAAGGCTCTCCAGTGTTTGGCGGGCACTCTCGCGCGCAACCGGCTCCAGCTTGCGCCACTGTTCGAAGGCGGTCAGCAGGCGCGCGGCGAGGGCGGGGTTGCGCGCATCGATCGGTTTGACAATCCCGGCAAGGAAGGCATGGCCGCCGCCATCTGGCGCGTGGAAAGCTCTCAGGTTCTGCATGGCGAAAACACCGGCAAGCGCGTTCACCCGGTTGGGATTTCCCAGATCGAATGCGGAATGCCCTGCCAGTCGCCGCGCGCCTTCGGCATCGACACTCAGCGCCTGGGCGGCGAACCATTTGTCGAGCACCAGCGGCTGATCTTTCCACCTGTCATGAAAGGCCTGCAATGCGCCGGCGCTTTCAGGCGTATCGAGCCGGGCGAGTGCCTTCAGGGCGGCCAGCGCCTCGGTCATGTCCGGGGCGGTGTCGATCTGTGCCTTCAGCGCGGCGGCGCTCGCGACACCAAGCTCAGCCCGCAGGCCGGTAAGGGCACCGCGCAGGGCCCGAATGCCAGCCTGCCGGGCGTCCGGGCGGAACGGCGTCGGCGAGGGTTGCGACAGCACACTTGCGATAAAGGGTTCCAGCGCCCCGGCGAGCGCATGGCGGAAAGCCTGGCGTGCGGTGTCGAGGGCCTGGGGGTCTGCCGGCTCGCGTTCCAGGAACAGGCCGCCGACTTCCGGCACCCGGGCGAGCAGGGCGGCAAATGCCGGGTCGCTTCCTGCGGCTGTCTCCACGGCGCGTGCAAGTGCACCGACCAGACGTGCATCCGGCTCGCTCGCGCCGTCATAGGCCATCGCCAGCAGGTCGTCGCTCATCAGCTGTTGCATGCCGTCCCAGCGATTGAACGGATCGGTTTCCGCTGCGGCCCGTTCCAGGCGCTGCGCGAAGGTCTCCGCGCTGCGCTGCAGGCGGACAGGAGCTGAAAAGCCGCGATTGAGCGAGACCAGTGGGCGTCGCGCGCGCGCGCCACGCTCCACGGTGAAGCTCTGGCGCGCTTCGCTCAGCACCAGCATGCGCTCACCGTGCGGCCAGCCATCAGCCTCGACCTGCCCGCCCTCGCCGTCGAGCAGCGCGGCCGCCAGCGGGATGGGCACAGGCTGCTTTTCGGGCTGGCCGGGGGTTGGCCCGGTATGCTGCGACAGGGTGATGACGAGCCGTCCGGCGTCAGCATCCCAGTCTTCCTCCAGGCTGACTTCCGGCGTTCCGGCCTGGGCATACCAGCGCCGGAAAGTGGAAAGGTCACGCCCGCTCGCGGTCTCGAAACAGGCATAGAAATCCTCGATCGTGGCGGCATCTCCGTCATGGCGCTCGAAATAGATGTCCATGCCCCTTGCGAATGCGTCATCCCCGATCAGGGTCTTGAGCATGCGGATCAGCTCGGCGCCCTTCTCATAGACGGTGGCGGTGTAGAGATTGTTGACGCTGGCATAGCTGTCCGGGCGCACCGGATGGGCGAGCGGGCCGGCATCCTCGGGAAACTGGCGGGCCCGCAAGCGCATCACGTCCTTGATACGCTGGACCGGACGTGAGCGCATGTCGGCGGAAAACTCCTGGTCGCGGAAGACCGTGAGCCCTTCCTTCAGGCACAGCTGGAACCAGTCGCGGCAGGTGATGCGGTTGCCGGTCCAGTTGTGGAAATATT
>CAYXQV010000223.1:0-4413 GCA_964467505.1 uncultured Hyphomonadaceae bacterium
CCCCCGCCGGGCATTGGCGAGCCGGTGATCCGCAACCAGGTTCCATCCGGGTTCTGGCGCTCGAAATGATGCGGCGAGCCTGCTTGCATATGGGCAATGCGCCGATTGATCTCGTCGCTTTCATCATCGGCCTTGATCCAGCCGCGTTCGATATTGTGCGCAATCAGCTCGGCAATCGGACGGTGCAGGCCGATCAGGTCGCCAGGATACTGGAACAGCTCGATATAGGCCGAGTTCCACGCCACCAGCCGCTGCTGGTGATCGACGACGGAAATGCCCTGACTGACATTTTCAAGCATGGCCTGAAGCATGTGCCGGTCGAACCGTTCCGCCTGGGTCTGCTGGTCGAGAATGGACAGGACATCGCCAAGCGCGACCGATGATCCCGCCAGTGCAGAGGCCATGACCACGCGCGCAGACGAGGCGCCGAGCGCACTGGCCAGAAGCCGCTCGGTGCGCTGGACAAGCCGCCAGTCGGCCGGCCCTTCGCCGCGCGCCGTCAGGCCCGTCTCCTGCTCGAACCGGGTAAAGGCATGATCAACCGCTCCCGACGACAGGAAGCGAGACGCCAGCGCATTCAGCCCGTCAGGCGTCGCATTTGCCGCTTTCTGCGCAGCTGCCCCGCCCACACCGGAGCGATCATGATCGAGATTGGTGAAGACTGCCGCCTGAATGCGGTCACGCAGCCGCACCTGCGCGCGCACCGAAAATGCAACAAAAGCCAGTATATTCGCGGCCAGCGACCAGAAGACGCCATGCGTGAGCGGGTCGGCAAAGCCAGATCCGAACAGGCCATGTGGATCCACAAGGCCCGCAAACCCGCCCGCGCGAAGGCTCCCGATGCCGGCAAGCGCGGGCACAAACAACGTGTAGGACCAGATCAGCATCCCGATGGCAAGGCCCGCAATCGCGCCGTCGCGATGGCCAGTCCGCCAGTAGACAGCGCTGATCAGGGCCGGCGCAAACTGGATTGCGCCCGCAAAGGAAAGTAGACCGATCTGGGCCAGCGCCTCGGAACTGCCCGCAGCGACGTAATAGCCGAATGCGAGCAGGACCAGAGCGAGGATGATGCCCCGCCGGATCATGACCAATCGCCGGCCCGCCTGCGAACCGAGCCCGGATATCCTGCCGAACCGCATCAGGACCGGTACGACAAGATCATTGGTCACCATGGTGGAAAGCGCGATGGTGGAAACGATCACCATACCGGTTGCCGCAGAAAAACCGCCAAGGAACACAAACAGGGCAAGCCATTCATTGCCGCCCGCAAGTGGCAGCGCAAGCACAAACAGATCCGGCGAGGTTCCTGCCGGCAGCGCGCTGAGACCGGCGAGTGTGATCGGAATGACAACAAGGCTCGTCACCGCCAGATAGGCCGGAAACAACCATCTCGCGACGCCCACATCCGCGCTGCGCCCGCGCTCGATGACGCTGACATGAAACTGGCGTGGCAGGCAGATGATCGCCGCCATCGACAATATCGTGATGGTCGCGAAAGAGGAAAACGTGCTCATGGCGGAGAACTGCACTTGCGCCGTTCTGAGCGCCTCGCCCCGCGCATCGCCAAGCATCCTCACCGACAGGATGCAGACCGCGACAAGGGCTGAAAGCTTGATCACGGCTTCGAAGGCCAGGACCTGCATCAGACCAGCATTGCGCCGGGTCGTGTCGGCATGACGCGCACCGAACAGGATCGCAAACAGTGCAAAGGCAAGAGCGGTGAGGAATACGGTGCCTGCATTGCTGATATGGATCTGCGCGCCTTGCGTTCCGGCCAGCGCGGAAATGCTCATGCCAACCGATTTCAGTTGCAGGGCAATATAAGGCAGGCTGCCGACAACAGCGGCAAGTGTCGCAAGCGCCGCCAGAGCCCGGCTCTTGCCATAGCGCGCGGCCAGAAAGTCCGAAAGGGACGTCACGCTCTCGCGCTGGGCGATGTCTCCGATCCGGCGCACCAGTCCGGGCAGCAACAGAAAGACGATTGCCGGGCCGAGATAGATCGCCAGATAGTCCCATCCGCTCAACGCCGCAGTGCCGACCGCGCCATAAAAGGTCCATGAGGTGCAATAGACCGCGAGCGCCAGCGCATAGACGATTGCCGGCACAGGTTTGCGCGTGGCTCTGGCGCGCCGGTCCCCGCGCCAGGCCAGCGCGAACAGCGCACTCGTATAGACCGCTATGACAACAAGAATGATCCACAGGGACATGGCTGTTTTGCCTTCCGTCTGGGCGAAGTGTGAACCCGATTGCCAGAAATGTGCAAGCGGTCAGCCACCCGAAGAGTTCGCCTGCGAACAACGTCCAGTGAAAGTGGCCCGGTGAATGTGGCCCGCCGAACATGGAAAGGGCGGCACCCGAAAGCGCCGCCCTGTTACCAGATGGGTCGTGAGAATGACCGCTCAGTGCGCCGGCATCGGGGCCATGCCTTCATCTGCCGCACCATGCGCGGTGCGCGTGCCCGGCACCCTGATATCCTCGACAAGATCCTGGATATATTGCGGCGGAGCCTTGGTCGCCAGCGCCACCACAATGCCGATCAGGGCCGAAATCCACATGAACACAAAGCCGATGCCCTCCGGGCTGACGCCAAGGAACCAGTGCGAGGGATCAGTATCCACGAACTTGAAGTAGTAGATATAGCCGAAGGTCGATGCGAGGCCGAAGACCATCGACGCGATCGCCCCTTCCCTGTTCATCCGCTTCCAGAAGATACCCAGGAAGATGATCGGGAACAGCGAGGCTGCCGCAAGGCCGAAGGCAAACGCCACAACCTGCGCGACGAAACCCAACTGCCCGGCAAAGATGCCCAGCGTCCCGGCCGCCGCCACCGCCCCGGCTGCCGCAAAGCGCGCTACAATCAGTTCGGTCTTGTCGTTCATCTCCGGGAAGAAGGTCCGCCGGCACAGGTCGTGGCTGACCGCAGACGAGATCACCATCAGCAGGCCCGCAGCCGTCGATAGCGCAGCTGCAAGGCCGCCCGCCACAACCAGGCCGATCACCCAGGCTGGCAATTGTGCAATCTGCGGATTGGCGAGCACGAAGATGTCCGCACTTGGCGTCACTTCATTGGCCAGTCCGTCCGGGGCATTCGGCCCGCGATACTGCATCAGCTTGTCGCCATTCTTGTCGTCAAAGCCGAGAAGGCCGGTAACCTCCCATGTCTTGTACCACTCAGGCACGGGTTTGCCGCCGTCCGCAGTAATTTCCGCGGCCCGCGCCTCATAGTCTTCATCATCGCCGATATAGGTCGCCTCGTTGACCGTATCGATGAAGTTGATCCGCGCAAACGCGCCAACTGCCGGGGCCGTGGTGTAGAGCGCGGCGATAAAGACCAGCGCCCAGCCAGCCGACAGACGGGCATTCTTCGCGGAAGACACGGTGAAGAAGCGGATGATGACATGCGGCAGCCCGGCCGTGCCGAACATCAGCGCCCCGGTAATCGCGAACACGTCCAACATCGACTTATTGGTCTGGGTGTATTCGGTAAAGCCAAGATCGGTGACGGTGCGGTTGAGGCTTTCCAGCATCGAGACGCCCGAGCCCTTTGCCTCGCCGATAAAGCCAAGCTGCGGGACCGGATTGCCGGTAATGATCATCGACATGAAGATCGCCGGCACCGTATAGGCGAAGATCAGCACGCAATATTGCGCCACCTGGGTGTAGGTCACGCCCTTCATGCCGCCGAGCACGGCGTAGAAGAACACGATGATCATGCCGATGATGATCCCCCACTCGAAAGGCAAGCCGAGGAAGTTGGAGAAGGCCACGCCCACGCCCTTCATCTGGCCGGCAATATAGGTAAAGGAGACGAACAGCGCGCAGACCACCGCGATCAGCCGGGCCGCCACCGAATAATAGCGGTCGCCGACAAAGTCCGGCACAGTGAACTTGCCAAACTCACGCAGGAATGGCGCGAGCAGGAGCGCGAGCAGCACATAGCCGCCGGTCCAGCCCATCAGGTAGACCGAACCACCATAGCCCAGAAAGGCGATCAACCCGGCCATGGACAGGAAGGAGGCTGCCGACATCCAGTCGGCTGCCGTGGCCATTCCGTTGACTGTCGGGTGAACATCATGACCGGCGACGTAGAAATCATCGGTCGAGCCCGCACGCGCCCAGATCGCAATCGCGATGTAGAGGCCAAAGGTGCCGATGACGAAGAAAAGGGTCCAGAAGTCCATCGGTTCAGGCCTCCACGCCGAATTTGCGCTCAAGCCGGTTCATGGCGAAGCAATAATAGAAGATCAGGACGACGAAGACATAGATCGATCCGTTCTGGGCAAACCAGAAGCCCAGCGGCGCGCCGCCAATCGAAACACCATCCAGCAGATCTCTCAGCAGGATGCCAAAGCCGTAGGAAACGGTGAACCAGATGACAAGAAGACTGACCGTCAGGCGGATCACCGCCTTCCA
>CAYXQV010000224.1:0-4396 GCA_964467505.1 uncultured Hyphomonadaceae bacterium
TCGACGCGCCTTGTCGGCGCGTTCCTGTTCACGTGCGACCTGGTCTTGTGGAACGTTAAGCAGAGCGCCGATCACCTTGTGACTGACAGATTCAGCTCCACCATCGATAAGAAGATCGGCGCCAAGTGGCAGTCGGTCGCCAAGATCAAGCAGTGCAGGTGGCAATAAATCGGCAAGCTGCGTAGCCTTGGTGCCGCGCAAGAATACGGGCAGCAAATTCTCGGTACTACTTGTCTTTAGGAACGCGTTGACCTCTTCATTCACCCAATAACTTTTGGCAGAGTCTTTGGAACAGACAACGATGAGGTGACGACTGGAGGCAATTGCATTTGCGAGCCGGTCGGGAATGGCACCGCCGATTTGCAAAGACTTCCTGTCGAGAAAGACGCTCAGCGAGCGGGGAAAACGTTTTTCCGTATGCTGTCTGGCTAATGCACGGGGCGTACGAAACCTCGACAGTCTACTGTACAAGTCGTCCACGATCGCCGAGTCAGCGCGCGTATAGCTCAGGAATGCATCGTAGGATTTCATGTCAGGTTGCTGTCAAAGGAAAGGCTGCAGACCATATCTCATCATGCTTTCACGATAGCTCCTCAGGGCATGGTGTTGCAACGACCTAAAGCCGGTCATCGTACTCGAATCCTTCAAGGCTATCGTTGCTGACAACAACCATGAGAACCTCAAACGATGACCTATTGCAGACTGGCTCTATTCACATGGATTGACCAGAACGCCGACGACGGTGCCGGCAGAGCAAAGCGAAACAGTCTCCAGCACCGCCAGATGCGCCGGCCGTCACGCAGCTAGAAGCCCACGCCTGACATCGGCGATCGGTTCGATCCCATAGCCGGCCCGCCGGCCCTGCGTCAGGCCTGCTGCAATCTACGCCGCCAGGAAACGGGCTCGTCGATTACGAACGCACAAGGCGGACGGCATGGAAACCTGAACAAGAATGCCCTGATCAGTCCCCGAGCCTTATGTCTCAAATTGCGCCCAAACAAGTCTGTCCCGGCCAACCGGCTGATGAGCCGAGTGAATTCGAGAGCTGATATGAATTCCCGCAGGTTCCGGCAAAAAAGTGCGGTTCACTTCTGGCGGTTTTGCCCTTCAAAACCCCTGCTTCGGAATGACACGCGGGTCGCAGACCAGTCCGAATTTGCGCAAGAACTTGTGTGCTGTCGCGAATTTGTCGCGAAGTTGAATTATCGACCTTGCAATGCGGTTGGATCGAGGGTTCGTCATGGGGCGTGTTGTTGGGCTGATAAGCCTGTCCGTTTTCATGGTATGCGTAGGCGCAGCCTCTGGACAAAACGCCGAAGACGCAGAAGCCACCCCGGTCGAGGTACAGACTTCAGCAGACATCTTGCCGGAGTGCCCTGTGCGCCTTGATCAGGATGGCGTGCCGGCCCTGGATGAGGCTGGACGTCCTGTGTATGATGAGGCACGCAAGCCGCTTCTCGGTGAGGACGGCGAAGCTTTGCTCGACGAGGCGGGAGAGCCCGTCATGCAGGCATGCGCGCTACCTGGCGAGGAGACCGGCGAAGCCGAAGGTACTGTCGAAGATGTCGCCGAGCCTGAGACAGAGAAACGGTCGCCGCTTGCGCCCGTAATGAAGCTACTGGACGCTGGCGGTCCGATCATTGTGATTCTGGCCGTACTGGCTGTGCTCGCCTTTGGGGTTGGTCTGGTAAAGCTTGTACAGTTCATTTTCCTAGGCGTGGGTCGCAATGGTTTCGTCCGTGCAATCGTTGAGACGGTTCGGCTCGGCAACGACAGTGACGCCATCGGCACTCTGGACGCGCGGCGCAATCCGGTGGCGCGGGTCATGGCAGCCGCGCTTCGTGGCAAGACCAATCCGAACATGAGCGACACACTTGTGCGCGAGGAGACCACTCGGGTTGCCCAGGCACATCTCGATGGCTTGGAGCGCGGGCTTTCCCTGCTAAGCCTGATAGCTACGATTGCGCCGCTGCTTGGTCTGCTCGGCACCGTTCTTGGAATGATCGAGGCCTTCCAACAGATGGAGACAGTTGGCGACCGCGTCGAGCCGGCCCTGCTCGCAGGCGGGATCTGGGAAGCGCTTCTGACAACTGCGGCGGGCTTGTCCGTCGCCATTCCGGCAGCAGTCCTGTTCACATGGCTGCAGCGCGCTGTCGATGTCGAGGCTCAGAAGATGGAGGACGCGGCCACACAGGTGTTCACTCTGCCGCTCTATGACGGGACGAAGGACTGAATTGCGCGCGCGGAAGGAGAACTTCTGAGATGAATTTCCGACGAAAGCGCCGCAACATGGTTCTGATGAATGTCACGCCGTTGATAGACGTCGTATTCATCCTTCTCGTTTTCTTCATGCTGACCACGAATTTTGCCCGCTTTCGCCTGATCGGCGTGGACGCGCCGCGGGACACCGAAGTGGTGCAGGATCCCACCGCCGCCATCGTCATTCTGGTCAAGGACGATGGAAGCTTCGAATATGACAGCGTTTCGGTCGCCTTTGATGAAATCACGAGCAAGGTCGCAGGGATCATTGCCCTGGACCCCGGGCGCCCCTTTCTGGTGCGGCCTGAACATGGCGTGACAATGCAGGAGGCGTTGGATGTGTTCCAGGCCACGCGCGACGCCGGTGCCTATGCGGTGAGCTTTTCGCGTCCGGCAGACGAGGATGACGGGGAGGGTGCGCCATGAAGATTGAGCGGCATAAGCCTGAGCGTGAACTGGTGAACATCACGCCGCTGATCGATGTCGTGTTCATTCTCCTGGTCTTTTTCATGCTTGCGGGCGCGATCGAACCGTCGGAGCCGTTTCCGCTGGCGCCGGCGGCCTCGTCCAGTGAGATACGCGGCGACGTCCAGGACTTCGTCGTGCTGATCGATGCAGATGGCAGGGTGGCCCTTGATGACCAGGAACTCTCGCGCGACGCGCTTGCCGAGGCTGTTCGCGCGGCGCTCACCGCCCGTCCGGGGGCTCTGATCCAGGTCAAGCCCGATGGCGAGGCCGAGGCGGTCGCCGTCATCAAGGTGATGGAAGACATTCGCGATGCTGGTGCCTCATACATCGTGCTGCTGACCGTCGGGCGTGCCAGCGTGGCGGGTGCAGAATGAGCGCGCGTCACTGGTCCAGCGCGATCAGCCCGCACGCCCCGCCCATGCCGGGACTGTGGCACTGGGCGGGCGGTATTCTGGTCTCTGTCGCCGCGCTGGCGGTCTCCATTTATGTCTATGCCGAAGAGAACATGCCCGAGCCAAGCGGCGATGACGCCAGGCTTGAAGAGATGATCGTGTCACTCGGCGCGCCCGCACAGCGTCTTGAGCCGCCGCCACCTCCGCCGCCTGATATGCCGCCGCCGCCTGCCGAGCCGACCGTGCCGACCGAACGCGCAGAGGATGCGCCGCCGCCAAAAGCGCCGCCCCAGCCGAGGCCAGTGATCCCTGCAGCGCCGAGCGACGGACGGCTCTCGTCAGGGTTCGGCACGGGCTCGGTTCCTGCGCCGCCACCGCCTGCTCCGCCGCCACCGCCGCCTCCAGTCCAGCTAAGCCAGCGCTTTCTGGATATTTCGACGGCCGCCTATGTCAGCCGGGTCAGATATCCTAATGAGGCGCTACGCCGCCGCGAACAGGGCACGGGCCAACTGATCGTGGTGATCGACCGGCAGGGCAGAGTGCTGGAATGGCGCTTGCTACGATCAACCGGGCATGAGCGGCTGGACCGTGAAATCGAGCGTGTGGCGGAGCGCGTCGAGCAGCTCGACGCCCTGCCAGACTATTACGACCGGTCCAGCGCGAGCCTGATCATCCCCTTCTCCTTCATCATGAGTAATTGATCCGGTTCGATGGAGGGAAAAATAGCGAACAGGTTACCAGTCCTGGTCAAAGATGCCTACACTGCTTTGGCGTAGAGGAGCTCGTTCTTGCTAAAATCGGTCCCCCGGACCGATTTCTTCACGCGCGAACTCCATGGTGATCTCGCCCACCTTGGCCTGTAGCCGGGCGATCTCGTCATCACGGGCGTCGCGTTCGCGCTCCTTGAGCGCGCTCTCCGCCCCCATCAAGACCTTGTCACGCCACTCCGTCAGGCGATGCACCGGCACGTTCAAATCCCGCGACACCGCCTCCAGGCTCTCCCCGCGCATCAGCCGCTGCACCGCCGCGAGCTTCCGCTTCGCAGAAAAGCGCTTCGTGCCACCGGCCACGGCCCCGCCGTCGCCAGCGTGATGGGCGCGCGCCGACGGGGCCGTGGCCTCCGTCGCGCTTGAGGTATCGTCGTTCTTCTTGTCCATGCTCTACTCCCCTTCCTGAGAGAAATAGCGCTCCGAACTGTCTCAAGAAACCGTGCCCCAGCCCAGACGGAGCGGACAGCGGCCGTTCTGTCTGTTAGGTTCAACGGGCAACATCTGGAA
>CAYXQV010000225.1:0-4379 GCA_964467505.1 uncultured Hyphomonadaceae bacterium
GCCCTCTCGCAGGTCGAGGCGTTTCGCCATACAGCCGGCGTGACCGGGCTGGTCATGACCAAGCTGGACGGCACTGCCAAGGGCGGCGTTCTGGTCGCCATAGCCGACAGCCACGACCTGCCGATCCATTTTGTCGGCGTCGGCGAAAAGGCCGAGGATCTCCAGCCCTTCCGTGCAGAGGCATTCGCGCGCGCCCTGGTCGGCCTTGACGCGTAAAACAAGGGGGTCAGGCAGCCAGGCGCTTGCGGCGTCGCCCTTCGAGCTTGTTGAGCGCGTGGATATAGGCCTTGGCGCTGGCCACGAGCGTGTCGACATCATGACTGCGTCCGACGGCCAGGATGCCTTCGCCCTGCAGGCGCACGGTGACATCGGCCTGCGCATCGGTGCCCCCGGTCACGGTATGGACCTGGAACAGGTCCAGCTTGCCGTCATGGGGGGCGACCGCGCGGATGGCCTTGAACACCGCATCGACCGGACCGTTCCCAGTGGCCTCGTCAGCATGCGCCTCGCCATCGATCTCGACCTCGATCCGCGCGGTTTGCGGCCCCTCGGTGCCGGCCATGATCTGCAGGCGTGTCAGCGTGATCCGCGCGCCTTCCGCGGACAGCTGCTCATCCACGATGGCGATGAGATCATCATCGAAGACATGTTTCTTGGCGTCCGCGAGGGCCTTGAACCGTTTGAAGGCATCATTGAGGGCCTCGCTGTCGAGTTCATAGCCCAGGCTTGACAGCTTGTCGCGGAAGGCGTGGCGACCGGAATGCTTGCCCATGACGAGGTTCGACTCCGACACGCCGACATCCTCGGGCCGCATGATCTCATAGGTCTGGGTATTTTTCAGCATGCCATCCTGGTGGATGCCGCTTTCATGGGCAAAGGCGTTCTTGCCGACGATTGCCTTGTTGAACTGCACGGGAAAACCGGTGACGCGCGAGACCATCTGGCTGGCGCGGTGCAGCGCCGTGGTTTCTATGCCGGTGCGGAAAGCCAGCGTGTCGGCGCGCACCTGCATGGCCATGACGATCTCTTCCAGCGCGGCGTTTCCCGCCCGTTCGCCAAGGCCGTTGATCGTGCATTCGACCTGGCGCGCACCATTGACAACGCCGGCCAGGGAGTTGGCGACCGCGAGGCCAAGATCATTGTGGCAATGGGTCGACCAGATGACCTTGTCGCTGTCTGGAATGGCTTCGATCAGTGCGCCGATCAGCGCGCCATATTCCTGCGGATGGGAGTAGCCGACCGTGTCGGGCACATTGATCGTGGTCGCACCGGCGGTGATTGCCGCGTCAATTGACTTGCACAGGAAGTCGAATTCCGTGCGGGTGGCGTCCTCCGCGCTCCATTCGACATCATCGACGAGGTTGCGGGCCTGTGCGACCGAGCGGCCAATCGCCTCAAGCACGGCATTCGGACCCATTTTCAGCTTGTGCTTCATATGCACCGGGCTGGTGGAGATGAAGGTGTGGATGCGCGGGCGCGCGGCCTGTCGCACAGCAGCCCCGGCGCGCTCGATATCGCCCTCGCTGGAGCGCGCCAGCCCACAGATGATGGCATTGCGCGATCGGCGGGCGATTTCGCTGACGGCCTCGAAATCGCCCTGCGAGGCGGCTGGAAAGCCCGCTTCGATGGCATCGACGCCCATCTCTTCGAGAAGGCCTGCGATCTCGATTTTCTCGCGCAGGCTCATCGATGCGCCGGGGCTCTGTTCGCCATCGCGCAATGTCGTGTCGAAGATCCGGATATGGGGGAGTGTGTCTGTCATTGGTGCGGCCTGGGAAAGGGTTTTCGTGAGGGGCTGGCTTATCCCCTGGCCGCGCGCCGGACCCTAAACGGGTCGGGCAGGCTCCGGCCAGGGGCCGATAAGCAATAGCGGGGGCAAAAAGTTTCTCATCTCCGCCTAATTACGGCCCGCTGAGGCGCTGTCAATCTCGTTTCGCGATGAACTGGGTGAATCTTGCCGCTCCCTGCGCAGGCGGGTGCGCGCGTAAAGGACCAGCGCAATCCATATCCCGACCGCCAGAAAGGCTGCGCCGCCGGCCACGAGTGGCTGACCTTCGAAAGCGGACATGATCGAGGTGCCGGCAAATGCGACAAGCGTGATCTTCGGCAGGACGCCAATGCCCATGCCGACAAGGAAATGTGAGAACCGCGCCTGGCTGGCGCCGAAAACCATGTTGACGAGCAGGAATGGCCCGGTCGGAACGTTTCGCACAATCGCGCTCGCCGCCAGCGCATTGCGCCCGATAAAGCCCGACAGGCGATTGACGAACTGCCCGCCATGACGATTGACAGCATCCTCCCCGACCAGTCGTCCGATCCAGAAGTCCAGCGCACCGCTGATCATTGTCGCAACCCAGGCAAACGCAAATCCTGTCAGCGGCCCGAAGGCAAAGACCGACAGGCCGATCAGCACAAATTGCGGGACGCCGAAAAACGCGCAGATGCTGAAGGCTGCGACCAGTGCCGGCAGGCCCCAGGGGCCATCGGCCAGATCGTCCATGCCCCTGCGAAGCGCTTCGACATCGACCACCGCGCCGGTCCTGCCAATGGCGAAAATCGCGATCACGACCCCGAACAGCAGGGCTGAGACCCAAACGGTACGCGAGGCGCTGGCATCGAGACGCCGGAGGAAACGCGGGATCAGACTCATCTCGCCATTGGGCCGAACAGGCCATTTGCGTCAAGTCGCAGGCGGCAGGCTCGCCCCGCCATTCGCTTGCGGCCGTTTTTCCGGCACCTCGAACTGTGTGCAAGCTTTGGCTTGCCCGGTCAGATCGGGTTATGATCGGTCCCATGACAAGTAATCATTTTCCTGGTTTCTTCCGCTCTCCACGCACCTGGCTGGCGGCGCTCGCGCTGGCGGGCCTGCCAGCCATGGCATCGGGCCAGACAATCGGCCCACCGCCCGAATCCCCAGGTGCGGCAGCGCTTGAGCGCGGCGACTATGGCGGTGCAAGAGAGCTTTTCAGCCAGGCCTGCGGGTCGGGCGAGGCAGTTGCCTGCGCGAGCCTTGGCGATCTCTACCGCAAGGGTCTGGGCGGGGCGCAGGATTATGACGCTGCCGACGGGGCCTATACGAAGGCCTGCGACAGGGGTGACGCCTATGCCTGCAACCGGCTCGCGCATCTTGTGTTCCAGGGTCGGGGGCTACAGCAGGACTATCGCCGTGCGCGCAGCCTTTACGGGAAGGGTTGTGATCTCGGCGATGTGAGCGCCTGCGCCGGGCTGGGCAACATGATGGTGGCCGGTTTTGGCGGGCCGAAACAGCGTGTCGAGGGCGGCGAGCTGCTGCACAGGGCGTGCCGTGCCGAACTGGAATATGCCTGCAACCAGATCCGCCGCTACGGCATGCGCACGAACCGGTAAGCCGGCCCGGTCCATCAGGCCCGCCGCGCGTTCAACGGTTGCCAGTCTCACATCATCGATGAACGCGATGGTCAGTATTCGTAGGTTTCGACCGTTTCGAGCTTGAACGTGTAGGCCGCGTCGGCGAGTTCTGACTCCTGGGTCTGTGTGTGGATGGTCCCCTCGATCCAGACCGCCTGGGCGAGGTCCCTGAGCTTGATGGGAGACTGAGCGACCACGAACACTGTCTGGTTCGGCGGCGGCGGCGGCGCGTGGATACAGGCGCCGAAATATGGCACGAGGAGGAATTCCTCGACCTGTGCATCGGCGCCATAGTCGAATGGCACCGTGTAGCCCGGCAGGCGGACTGTCTGGCCGTCAAGCGCGGCAACCGTGTTGAATGTGCCGATCTGCGTCATCTGGTCGGCTGGCGAACCCTCGGCGACGGGGGCCCCGGAATAAAGGGTCTGCATCTGCTGTTGGTACATCTGGGCGAGGCGTTCTTCCTCACCCTCCGGCATCAACTCCTCCCAGCCAAGAATGCGCACCCCGTCGCGCGTGTATTCGATCGGGTCAGATGTCAGGTCATTTTCGGAGCCGGCATTGTCCGCGTCCGCGCCCCCCTCGGCAATCCGGTCGCCGACCTGCGGGCCGTCCTCGGAAGGTGGAGGTGCGCTTTGCGCCTGCAGCAGCTGTGCGTCGCTCGCGATCTGGCCCGGCGTTTCACCGCCCTGGCCACATGTCGAAAGGGGAAGTGCCGCGCAAATGGCAGCGAGTTTCAGGATGCTTTTCATGACCTGCAAACTAGTCATTCCGGTCTGCCTTTGCCAGACTTTCCTTCCAGCCGGTCTTCACAGTTTTACCGAGAGCCCGTCGGCCAGCGATCGCCTGAAAGCGAGCCAGGCGGGCAGGGCACCGATCAGCAGCGAAACTGCGCTGACCGCCACCACAGTATAGAGATCAACCGCGCCGGGCCCTGTTCCGGCAAGTGAGATGCCATAGCGCGCCGTCAGCAGCGGCTCGCCAATCGCCAG
>CAYXQV010000226.1:0-4320 GCA_964467505.1 uncultured Hyphomonadaceae bacterium
CCGGGATCGGAGCAGCTTACCACATGCAGACACAGTGTCCCGGCAAGAGCTTCGCGATACTGGAAAAGAAGGACACATTCGGTGGCACCTGGGTGACACACACCTATCCCGGTGTCCGCTCAGACAGCGATCTTTACACGTTCGGCTACCGCTTCAAGCCATGGGTCGGCGCGCCGATCGCCTCGGCCGAAGAGATCCTGAAATATATGGGCGAGGTGATCGAGGATAACGCGATTGGCTCGCATATCCGGTACGGCCACAGGATCGAGCGCGCCGAATGGTCGAGCGAGGATAAGCTCTGGCGCATCGAGGCCACCGAACTCGACGCCGGTGAGACAAGGCGTTTTTCCGCCAGTTTCATCTGGGCCTGCCAGGGCTATTACCAGCATGAGCGCGGCTATACGCCCGACTGGCCGGGCATGGAGGATTTCAAAGGAGAGATCATCCACCCGCAGACCTGGCCGGATGATATCGACCTGTCGGGCAAGAAGGTCGTCTGCATCGGCTCAGGCGCAACGGCGGCGACGCTGGTGCCGGCCATTGCTGGCGCGTGCGAGCATGTCACCTTGCTGCAGCGCTCGCCGACCTATTTCTGGGCCGCCAGCAACCAGAACGAGCTGGCAGACCGGCTGCGCCAGATCGGCATCGAGGAGGAGACCATTCATCGCGTGGTGCGCCAGCAGATCCTGTTCGACCAGGACGCGCTGACCGAACGCTGCAAGAGCGAACCCGAAGCGGTGCGACAGGAATTGCTGGAAGGGGTCAGGGCCTATCTCGGCGAAGACTATCCGGTGGAAGAACATTTTGGTCCGAAGTACCGCCCCTGGCAGCAACGCCTCGCTTACCTGCCCGATGGCGACATGTTCGAGGGCATTGCGGCTGGCAAGGCCAGCGTTGTCACCGACACGATCGAGAGCTTCACGCAAACCGGGATCCAGCTGAGCTCGGGCAGGCATCTGGATGCAGATGTCATCATCACCGCGACAGGTTTCAATCTCTCGGTTCTTGGGGAAATCAGTTTTACCGTCGATGGCGAGCCCGTCGACTTTGCCGACACGGTGACATGGCGCGGGATGATGTTCACCGGCGTGCCGAACCTTGTCTGGGTTTTTGGATATTTCCGCGCCAGCTGGACGCTTCGCGTTGACATGCTGGGCGATTTTGTCTGCCGCCTGCTTGCTCACATGGACGCAAGGGGCGCCCGGCAGGTCGAGGTGAAACTCTCACCGGAAGAAGACGCGATGGAACGGCTCGACTGGGGCGACCCGGATGATTTCAATCCCGGTTACCTGATGCGCCGGATGCACCTGCTTCCCAAACGTCTCGCCAAACATGAATGGGCCCACACCCAGGACTATTGGCGCGAGAAGGACGAGTTTCCGAAAATCGATCTCGACGGGCCCGCACTGGACTATTCCTGACCGGGCAGGCCTGCCCGCTGCGCCGCCACGAAACCCGATAGCGGTTCAGGGCAGGAGCAGGCAGGCATCACCATAGGAATAGAACCGGTAGCCATGTGCAATCGCGTGGTCGTATGCGCCCGCCATGATCTGCGTGCCCATCAGCGCGCAGACCAGCATGAAAAGCGATGAACGCGGCAGGTGAAAATTCGTGACCAGCGCGTCAGTGGCGCGCAGCGTGTCGCCGGGTTTCAGGAAAATGTCGGTCGGCCCGGTCGCCGGGTGCAGCCTCCCGTCTGAGTCTGCGCAGCTTTCCAGAGTGCGCAGCGCCGTGGTGCCGACGGGCACAATCCGCGCGCCCCTGGCACGCCCGGCATTGAGATTTTCGGCAACGCCCGGCGTCAGGCGGCGCCATTCCTCATGCAGGCGGCTGTGCCTGAGTGCTGCATCATCCAGCGGTGCAAAGGTGCCCAGTCCGACATGCAGGCGCACCATTTCGCGCCTCAACCCGGCCGCATCGACACGCGCCATCAGCCTGTCGGTGAAATGCAGGCCGGCGGTCGGGGCGGCTACCGATTTCGCCTCCTGACCGGCAAAGCGCGTCTGATAGGTCTCGCGGTCGCGTGCATCGGCTGCGCGCCGGCGCGCGATATAGGGGGGCAGCGGCATGGCGCCGTGCCGGTCAAGGCATTCGCGCAAGGCCTTGCCGGTCATGTTGAAGACCAGCTCGATTTCGCCGCCCGCGCGCGGCGGGCCTATTTCTGCGGAGAACCCATCGGCAAAAACGATCCGGTCGCCTTCGCTCAGTCGCCGTCCGGGACGGGCCAATGCCAGCCAGCGGCCTGACGCGGGATCGATCTCCTCGACCAGGTTGACATCGCAGGCCACATCCCTGCCGCTTGCGTCGCGCGCAGGCCGCACGCCGCTGAGGGCCGCCGGCAGGACGCGCGTGTCGTTGAACACCAGCATGTCACCGGCATTCAGCCAGGCTGGCAGCTCGAGCATGGTCGAGTCGTCCAGCCGCCCGTCACCATGGACCACAAGCAGCCGGGCGGTGTCCTGCGGGTCCGCCGGACGCAGGGCGATCAGGTCTTGCGGAAGCTCGAAATCAAAATCGGAAAGATCCATCCGGGCCTATTTGAATACCGCCGCGGGCACCGGGTCAGTCTCGCAGACATCCTGCGGCCCATTAAGCGCCGCTTCCTCGCGCACCGACGCAAAGGCCGGACCATCTGTGCGCATCACGAAGGCCTTCGGGCGCTCGCCTTGCGGAAGGTCAGCAGCCAGGCGCGCGCGTGTCAGGATGTCGGGATTGGCCGGCGGCTCGCCAAGCGCGATCGCCATGACATGGTCCTGGCCCTCCAGAACACGGCCCCAGGCGGTGTATTGCTTGTCGAGGTGTTCGGCCCGCCCGCGCATCAGGAAGAACTGGCTGTTGGCAGAATTGGGATCATCGGTTCGCGCCGTCGAGACAACGCTTCGGCAATGGGGAATATAGCTCTCCACCAGCCCGTCCTTCGACATGTCGGCGAGCCAGCGCGCCTGCGTCTTTATCGGGAAGCCGAGATACCAGCCATCCTGCGCGGTATCGCCCGGACCGATCGTGTCGATCGGCATCTGCTCGGGATCGCGCCGGAAGGTGAACTCGCCGGGAATATCAGGCAGACCGGATTCGCGTCCCTTGAGCGCGAAGATATCCCCGCCCTGCGCCATGAAATCCCTGATCACGCGGTGAAAGCTGGTCCCGTCGAAATCGCCTGAGCGGATGATGGCACGAAACTGCGTGGCATGTTTCGGCGCCGCCTCGGGCAGGATCTCGATAAGAATGCGCCCGCGTGTCGTATCGAAGATGATTAGGTTCTCCGGATCAACGCTGCGCCAGTCCTGGCTGCTGGCCACCGCCGCCTCGACACTGCCCGGCGCAGCTATCGCGCCTTTCGTCAGCGTCTGGGCCGATACGCTGGTCTCAAGCAGGCTGGCGACCAGTACGGCCGCAATCATCCGGAATGTCATCTCGAAAATTTCTCCACCAGTTCCTCATTCACGCGCGGTGTCAGAAAACTGCTGGTCTCGCCGCCAAAGCTGGCAATCTCCTTGACCAGCCTCGAGGCCACCGCCTGATGCTTTACATCGGCCATAAGGAAGACGGTTTCAATCTCGCGGTTCAGTACCTCGTTCATCGCAGTCATCTGGAACTCGTATTCGAAGTCCGAAACCGCCCGCAGGCCGCGCACGAGAACATGCGCACCGCATGCTTCGGCAAAATGGATCAGCAACTGGTCGAACGGGCGCACCTCGATCGTCGCCGCCTTTGATGTATCCAGCGCCGCGCATTCGCGTTCGACAATGGCAACCCGCTCGGCAAGCGAGAAGAGAGGCTTTTTCGCCTCATTGATCGCCACGCCGACAATCAGCCGGTCGACCAGCTTGGTCGCCCGCTGGATGATGTCGAGATGGCCAAGCGTGATCGGGTCAAAGGTTCCGGGATAAAGGCCGACGCGTTCCATATATTCTCCCCAAGCGTAAAGTATCTGCGCCGACGCCGGCGGCGCGGCCTATTCCTGATTGTCTTCACCTTCTTCAATATCGTCTTCAGCCTGTTCGACAAGACGTGCAACGGACACGACTTTTTCATCCTGGCTCGTGCGCAGGACCCAGACCCCCGAGGTGGCCCGGCCCGCAAGCCGGATCTGCTCGACCGGCGTGCGAATGAGCTGGCCGCCATTGGTGACAAGCATCACCTCGTCACTTTCCTCGACCGGGAAGCTTTGGGCGATTTGCTGGCCTTGCTGCAGGCGATGGGCGATCAGCCCCTTGCCGCCGCGCCCGGTGACGCGATAGTCATAGGCTGATGCGCGCTTACCCATGCCGCCAGTGGTGACGGTCAGGATAAACTCCTCTGCGGCGCCAAGCTCTGCGA
>CAYXQV010000227.1:0-4317 GCA_964467505.1 uncultured Hyphomonadaceae bacterium
GCGCTGTGCGAAGGCGCCGATCACGGCCTGCGGATTGTCCTTGCGCGTGATCCGGGCGATGAGCTTTTCCGGGACGGTCACGAGCCGGGCCCCGGCACCTGCGGCGGTTGCAGCCAGGTCGCGCGCGAAAGGGCGCTCCAGGGCCGGGCGCGAGAGGACGAGCGTGTCGAGCCTCCAGCCGGTCGCCAGCCCTTGTGAGACAAGCCGCGCGCCCTCGGCAAGGAACAGGCCCGTTTCCTGGCGTTGCTTCTTGCGCTCAAGCCCCCTGATGCGCTTGATCAGGGGATTGGATGGACTGGTAATTGTTTCCATGGGGGCTGCATGATCCCAACTGTTGGCCCGGCCTTGCCGCGCGGCGGCGATTGGGGCATGGATTTATCAGATTTTTGGCCACAACGCCGAAGAAGAGGGGCTCGGTATGAGGCTGTTGGACCGTATGGTTGCCACATTGGCAGCCCTTGGCCTTATTGGTCTTGGCATTTTCGTTTTCCTACGGATGCCGCAAATCGAGAGCGGGGTCGAGGCCCGCCTGCAGGCGCAAGCCGCGCAGGTGCTGGCCGCGAACGATGCTGACTGGGCGAGCGTTTCGATGGACGGGCAGGTGGCGCGCATCGCCGGGACGGCGCCGTCCGAAATGGCTGCCAGCGACGCTGCTGAAAGGCTCTTGCGGGCTGCTGGCGCAGGCGGGCGCGTCTGGGGCGGGATCACCCATGTCGAGACGGACATCGATGTGGCCGTTCCAATCTCACCCTATGTGATGACGGCGGTGCGCACCGATGATGACCGACTGGTCCTGGAGGGTCATCTGCCCAGCGCCGAGGCGCGCGCGCGCATGCTGGAGACGGCTGGTGAGATCACCCCGGGAAATGTGGTTGACCGGCTGCAGGTTGGTCATGGCGCGCCCAACGGGCAATTTACCGATATTGCGGTGCAGGGTGTGGGCTACCTGCAGCGGCTCGAAACGGGCCGCGCGGAGCTGAGCGATACGCGGCTGAAGCTCAGCGGTATCGCCATGGAGCAGGCCGCGCGCGCAGAGATTTCAGCGGCGGTGGCCAATCTGGATGCGCCCTGGTTTGGCGAGCCGGAGCTGCGCGGGCCGGGCCACTGGTTTGCGCGCCACCGCCCGGAGGGCCTGCTGCTGAAGGGACGGGTGAACAGCGAGGCCGACCGCGCCGGGCTGCTTGAAATAGCGCGGGCAAATTATGACGGGCAGGTGCTCGACGAGATGCAAGTGGCCAGCGATGGCCCTGAGGGCTGGAGTGATGGCGTTCGCCTTGGCCTGCCGCATTTTTCAAGATTCCGGTCCGGTCGCATGACATTTGCCCCGGACGAGGGCGGTCTGCGCTTCGAGGGTGAGGCGGCGGGCAGCACGCTGGCTTTCCTGGCCGAGGACATGGCCGGCTATACCGGGCCATTTCCCATCGTAATTTCTGCCGATGAAGCAAGCGTCGAGATCGGGGAAATTGCCGCTATCGATTTCGAGACCGATCCTCGCGCGGCATGCGAGACCGCTTTCGCCTCGGTGCTGGACGGCAACAGCGTGAATTTTGCCAGCGGAAAGGCCGAGATCACCCGTGACAGTGGCGCCACGCTGGACAAGCTCATGGCGGTCTCCTCGCGCTGTTCGTCCGGTCTCCTCTTCGAGATTGGCGGGCACACCGACAGCGCTGGTGATCGTGACTTCAATATCTATCTCAGTGAACAGCGCGCACGCGCGGTGGCCGATTACATGGTCTCGCGCGGCTTTCAGGGTGACCGGCTGGCCGCTGTCGGATATGGACCGGCTGACCCGGTGGCCGACAACCGAACGGCGCAGGGTCGGGCGGAAAACCGCCGTATCGAATTCACGGTTCTGGAACGGAGCGAATAATGGCCTGGCTCAGTTTACACATATGGATGCTTCTGGCGGGCGCGGCGCTGCTGGGCGTACTTTTCGGATCGGCGTTGCGTGGCCTGATGCTGCGCGGCAAACTGCGACGCGCCGAGGTCGAGCGGGACATGTCCGCGCTGGAACTGGAACAGGCCAGGACCGAGATCGAAGCGCTCTATGCGGCGCAACGCACAGCCGGGGCGCCTGATGCGGCCCTGCGCGACGAGTTTCAGAAACGTGAAGCCTCTATCGAGCAACTCAGGGCCGACCTTGATGCCGCCAGGATAGAGTTGCAGCAACTTCGCGAAGGCAATGCGCAAGACGGTGGCGGCGCGGTGGGGGCGGGCCTGGCCGGAGCTGCGCTGGGCGCTGTCGCGGGCGCGGCTGGCGGAGCGCTGGCAGGTGAAGGCGAGGAGGGGGCAGATCGCGAGCAGATGGAATGGCGCAACCGCTACCTGGAATCTCGCGTTCGCCAGTTGGAAAGCGACATTCAGAAAAGAGCCGCGGCGGGATCCCAAATCGTGCCGGCGGTGCCGGAAAGTGGCGAAGGTGAGGCCTCAGGTGCCGAGATCGATAAGTTGCGCTGGCAGAATGACTATCTGCGCCAGCGGCTGTCGGTGTTCGAGAACAAGTCGCTCGATGCTGAGGGCGACGCGGCAGAGACTGCGCCAGCGGGGGGACGCAATGAAACCCCCGATGAGGAGCTTGCGCGCCTTCGCTGGCGCAATCGCTATCTGGAGCAGCGCCTGGCCTATCTTGAGGAACAGCCCGAAGCGCCGCTCGAGACCGCAACAGGTGCTGCCGCTGTGGGCGCGACGGCCATGGTCGGTGCTGCAATCGCAGCAGGCGATGACGCCTCCACGCAGGATGATGCGCCGGACGGCGCGGTGCAACCGGCCGGCACCGAGGAACGCGGTCAACCCGTCAACACGGACGAAAGTGTTGTTGCTGAGGCCGGCCCGGCTGAAATTGCGCAGGCAACAGCGCCGCAGGCCGAGCCGGATGCCTCGCCCATAGCGGAGGCGCCGCACCCAACAGCGCCCGCCCCCGAGCAGGAGTTTGAGCCTGCGCAAGAGCCTGAGCCTGCGCAAGAGCCGGAAATCAGAACTGAAACCGCATCAGCGGACACGGAAGACAACCCGGTTGAGAGCGGCACGCAGCCTGCGCCTGCGCAAGAGGAACACCCGGCTGACAGCATGCTGCGCGATCTTGATGCGGCCAGTGAAGGCGCCGATGAACACGCCGTCGCCGATGCGGCGGAAACCGTGGCATCCGGCGCCGACCCGGCGGGCGAAAGCGCAGCCACACCCCCTCAGCCCGATCTGCAGCTTGCCGGTGAGCTCGGCGCTCCCGTTCTGGCTGATCCTGGCCGCTGCCGGGCTCGAGCCGGTCCACTGGCTCTACCTGCTGTCACTCAACGCGCTTCTCAAACAACTGCGGGTGTCAAACACGCTTCGTCGTATCGGCGGCAACAACGTCAATCCGGCGATTCTCCGCCTCTCGCTCCTGGTCTTCTGGATCCTGCTCGCGGCGCACTTCATCGCGTGTGGCTGGATTTACATCGACACCGCGACAGCGGCCTCGACCGGTAATCGACTCGAGATCTCAATGCAAGAGGGCTCCCCGTGGTACCGCTACCTCGAGGCGTTCTACTGGACCATCACCACGCTCACGACCATCGGTTACGGCGATGTCACACCCGGAGGGCCGCTACAGATCATCTACGTGATCGCGATCGAGCTCTTGGGCGCCGGTATGTACGGTTTGGTCATTGGTAACATCGCCAACCTAATCGCGAATATCGACGTCGCCAAGACGCAGTACCGGGAGAAGCTCGACAAGGTCAATGCGTTCCTGAAGTACCGCAACATCCCGAGCGCGCTACAGCGCAAGATCAACGACTACTACGAATACCTTTGGGAGAGTCGACGAGGATACGATGAGTCGTCCGTACTCGAGGATCTGCCCGATCCGCTCAAGGTTTCCGTGTCGCTCTACTTGAACAAGGAGATCATCGAGAAGGTTCCGGTTTTCGAAAAAGCGAGCGACGACCTGATTCGGGATGTCATCATGAACCTCCAACCGGTCGTCTTCACTCCGGGCGACTACATCGTGAAGGCCGGAGAACTAGGCTACGACATGTTTTTTATCAGCAAGGGCACCGTGGATGTCGTCTCGGCCGACGAGCGAACCAGCTATGCAACCCTCGCGGCTGGCCAGTTCTTTGGTGAGATCGCGCTCCTCCTGAGCATGCCTCGAACCGCGACCATTATCGCGAAGGAGTACTGCGACTTTTACCGGCTGGATAAGGAGACCTTCGACCGGATACTCACCAGGCACCCCGAGTTCGCGGAGACGATTCAGGAACTCGCCGACAAGCGTCGCGCCGTGGCCGACCGCCGTCACGTTCAACACCCGGCCGCCGTTCGTCATTAACACGCCGTCGG
>CAYXQV010000228.1:0-1107 GCA_964467505.1 uncultured Hyphomonadaceae bacterium
CAGACAGCGCCGGTGTCGCGATGCGCTCGCGATGTTCACGCAGCAGCTTGTCGGACGCGGCAATGGCCTCGGAAAAATCCGGGTCGGCGACGCCAACCGAAACAGGCATTTCATCCGGCAGCTGGCGAAGACCGATACGGTCCTCCAACCGAACCGCGCCATAGACGACAATGCCCGAGATTACGACGTAAAGTGCAAGGCGAAAAAGACGTTTCATGCTGGCTCACAACTCATTCGCCCAGGCACTTGTCGATAAGCAGCCGGTCCGGTTCACACGGTGTTGATGCCCATAACCAGCCGTCACGACGCCTGATGCTAACGCCAGGCAATCTGCTAGCCGCGCGCCGCCTTTTCAGCCGCTTCGGCCATGGCGACGGCGGCAACTGCGCCGTGGCCGGGGATCTGGCTTTGTGCTTCGCCGAGACAGGCAGCAAAGAAGCTCTCATCGGCCGCGCCAAGCGGGTCGGGCAGTTCAGCGGAGATATCCACCTTGACGGGGTAGGGCGTGGTGTTGGTGAGCTGACGCGTCAGGAAATCCACCGCGATCTCACCGGACGGATAGACCAGCTTCATCGTCCGTTCGCGCGCTTCCTGCGCGCGGCTGGCCTTCAGCCAGGCGCTGCCACCGCCGACAAATTCGAACTGCGCAACGACCTCGTCGAGATGCGCGGTTGTCACGCGGCGGCCATGAGCGCTGACCGATGTGAATTCCCGCCCGATCAGGCAGGCGGTCAGGTCCAGGTCATGGATCATCAGGTCCCAGATCACCGAGACATCCCCGGCACGGTCCCCGGCTGGCGGCGGACCGGCGCGCACGGATTCAAGCCGCAGCGGCACTTCGTCAATCGCGAAAATTCCCATGGCACGGGCGACAAACCGCTCCTGGTGGCCGACCTGAAGCACCTTGCCACGCGTGACCGCTTCGCCAGCCAGCGCGCGCGCGGTCCTTGCGTCGAGCGCAAGCGGCTTTTCAACAAGCACGTGGCGATCCATCCTGAGCGCCCGGGCGGCCTGGTCGCCATGATAGGTGGCAGGCACGGCGACCATGATGGCGTCGCATGCGGCGACAAGCTCATCGAAATCGGAAAAACCCTGCGCGCCGAACCG
>CAYXQV010000228.1:1207-4293 GCA_964467505.1 uncultured Hyphomonadaceae bacterium
CAGCCCTTCACACGCGCCACCGGAATGTCCACTAGTCAGGACAATGGCAATAATGCCGACAGGAGGAAAAAGACATGGCGACGATCAGCTCGAACGAATGGGCGCTCAGTTCACGACCGGTGGGGATGCCGAAATCATCGGATTTCCAGATGCGCGAGGCCAGCATCGCTGCGCCCGCAGAAGGCGAGATACAGGTGCGCAACAGCTGGATGTCGGTTGACCCCTATATGCGCGGTCGGATGATCGACCGGGAAAGCTATGTCCCGCCGTTCCAGATCGGTGAAACCCTGCAGGGCGGCGCGGTCGGGCGGGTGACGGCGTCGAACCATCCCGACTTCAGCGAAGGTGATCTCGTTTCCTCGATGGCCGGGTGGCGCGAGGCCTGGGTGGCTAAACCACAAGCCGTCGCAGCCCAGAAGCTGCCCGATACGGGGCTTCCCGAAGAAGCTTTCCTTGGCGTGGCCGGCATGCCTGGCCTGACAGCCTATGCCGGCATCCTGAGGGTCGCGGAACTGAAGGAAGGCGACACGGTTTTCGTCTCGGGCGCGGCTGGCGCGGTCGGCTCGCTGGTCTGCCAGATCGCAAAGATAAAGAACTGCACCGTGATCGGCTCGGCCGGCGGCAGCGAGAAGTGCGCATTCGTGACGTCGCTCGGCGTGGATCATGTCATCGACTACAAGCAGGCGGGCGGTTTCGACGGGCTGGTCGCGGCGCTGAATGAGGCCGCGCCCAAGGGGATCGATGTCTATTTCGACAATGTCGGGGGAGATCATCTCGCGGCAGCGATCGAGGTTGCACGCCCCTTCGCCCGCATGGCGATCTGTGGCATGATCAGCCAGTACAACAATACCGAGCCCGCGCCCGGTCCGCACAATATCATCATGGTGGTCGGCAAGCAGCTGAGGCTGCAGGGCTTCATTGTCTCCAGCCACGCCGATCTGCAGCCGCAATTTGTCAAGGACATGGCCGGATGGATCGCCTCGGGCCAGTTGAAATACGAAATAACGATCAAGGAGGGAATCGAAAAGGCGCCTGAAGCCTTCATCGGCCTCTTCGAGGGCGCCAACAAGGGCAAGATGCTGGTAAAGCTGGGCTGACACGCCCGATCGGAGCGCTCCATGACACGCCTTTTCGATGCCTATATCATGGTTGACTGGAGCGCTGCGGCCAAACCGGTCACGGGTGCCAATTCCATCTGGATCGGCATCCTTGCCCGGGATGCGCGGCTGAAATTCCAGTTCAAGGCGGTCAATCCGGAGACAAGGCTGAAGGCGCGCGCCTTTATCGAGGACATGGTCGTGCGGCTGACCGGGCGGGGCGACAAGGTGCTGCTGGGCTTCGATTTCTCGCTTGGCTATCCGGCCGGCACGGCGAAGGCCGCCGGCTTCGACCTGTCGGACAGATCGCCCTGGCAGGCCATGCATTCCTATCTTGCCGGTAAGGTGCGCGAGCGTGAGGACAATTCGAATGCACGCTTTGCCATCGCTGCGGGACTCAATTACGCGCTGTCGCAGGGGCCATTTCCCTTCTGGGGCGCACCGACCCGCGACCAGGTCTCCACGCTTGGTGGGAGCAAACCGGACTTTCCCGCCGACGCGCCAGTGGCCCAGTTTCGCCAGGCAGAGACCCACCTGCGCGAGAGCGGGCGCGGGCAGCCCAAATCGGTCTGGCAACTCGCCTATGCCGGAAGTGTCGGCAGCCAGACCCTGCTGGGCATTCCGCATGTGCGGGCATTGCGCGCCAGCCTGCCCGATGCGCGCATCTGGCCTTTCGAAACCGGTCTTCGCGAACTCGACGAGGAAGCGCTGGAGGGCGTGCAGGTTGTCATCGCCGAGATCTATCCTTCACTGGTCAAGGCGAAGCCTGCTGGCGGCGAGGTCATGGACACTGCGCAGGTTCGCGGCATCGCCGGCCACTATTGCGATCTGGACAATAAAGGGCGTCTGGCCGGTCTGTTTGCCGGCCCTGAAGGCCTCGAAGCTGTGCAAATTTCGCAGATAGAGCTTGAAGAAGGCTGGATTCTCGGCACATAGCCCATGTTTATTGGTGATCCGGCGTATCGCAGCAATGCGAATCATGGCTGCATCACGCCACTCGGTTCTTCGGAGCCGATCAACACAAGAGGAGAATCCCATGAACAAGGGCGAATTGACAAAGGCCGTTGCTGCAGATGCCGGCATTTCGCAGGACGAGGCCAGCAAGGCCGTCAATGCCGTCTTCGAGCGTATTTCCGGTGCCATGAAGTCACGCGACCAGGTGGCGATTGCCGGCTTCGGGACCTTCCTGGCCAAGACCCGGAACGCCCGCACGGGCCGCAATCCGGCCACTGGCAAGCAGATCGAGATCCCTGAAAAGACTTCGGCGGCCTTCAAGCCGGCAACCGCGCTCAAGGATATCTAGACGTTCTCGTCATTGCGGTCGGCGGATGTTCTGCCGGCCGTCATCCTGTCAAACGGTGCGCAGCTTCTGGCCGCGCACCGTTTTCCATTCCAGCAACAGGGCCTGGCCAAGGCCGGCCACAAGAACCCCTGCCAGTGCTGCCTCGACCATGCCCTGCGCACCGCGCTGCAGGACGATCCCAAGCCAGTAACCAAGCGGGATCATGAAGACGAAGAAACTCGCCGTGTGGATCAGCGACGGCCACCAGATCACATTCTGCGCGCGCAGTGCCATCGAGGCGGTTGCCTGCAGGCCGTCAAACAGCGTCGCGAGCGCCACCATCCACAACAGCCCGGCAATCGCCGGCGCCAGCGCCACGCCATCCATCACCGCATCGGCATCGACCAGGCCGCGCGAGATCGGCCCACGCAGCACGATGATGCCAAGTCCCATCACAAGGCCTGTCAGAAGGGTGGCAGCAATACCGAGCCGGCCGGCCTCGCGCACCTTGTCGGCTTCCCCGCGTCCGAAGGCTTCAGCGACCCGCACGCTGGTCGCGGTGCCGATACCGAGAAAGATCATGAAGGCCAGTCCCATCACCTGCACGGTATAGCCGTAGATCACATTTGCGGTCAGGCTGATCCAGGTTGCAATCACGAAGGTGAAGTTGAACCCGCCCCATTCCACGACATTGGAAATCGCCGTGC
>CAYXQV010000229.1:0-4209 GCA_964467505.1 uncultured Hyphomonadaceae bacterium
GACGGAAAGCGCGGCAATGACCCTTCAAGTCGAACCGGTAGCGGTGCGCGCCGCGTCCATCGCTGCTGTGAGAGTCTGACGCCATGGACCAGCCTGTCACCGTGATCATCGGCCTTGGCCGCGAAGTGGGAGAGGCCATCGCCAGGCGTTTCTTTGAGGCCGGCCATGGAGTCGTCGCCGCCGATGACGACACTGAACGGGTCGAGCATGCCCGCAAGCAGCTTGATGACCGCGTGCAGGTCGTGCGCCAGGACGCACTCCACAATGCGGGGAGCCTCAAGAACTGCCTGACCATTGCCAGAAACCAGTTCGAACGGCTCGACAACCTCGTCATCGTGCCGCGCCTGCCAGGCCCGGACGCGTTGGAAACGCTCGCCCCTGACAAGTTTGCCAAGGCGATGTCGCAGGGAGCCAGCCAGGCCATGCTGGCGATGCGGATCTTCGCGCGCGAGATCGAGGCGCAGGAAGACGCCGCAGGCGCGCGCGCCGACCAGTCGCGCCAGCGTGGGGCGATTGTCTTCATCCTGTCGCTGCAGCACCAGTTGATGGTTCCCGGGCGCTTCACCCAGAATGCCAGCCAGGGCGCTGTCGCGGCCATCATGCGTGCCGGCGCACTGGAACTCGCGCCCAGGCGTATCCGGGTCAACGCGGTGGCTGCCATCCGGCCAGGCGGGCAGTCAGAAGAAAATGAAAGGCTCTGGCTGAAGACGCGGACCCCCCTCGGCCGGGCTGCGCTGGCCGACGAGATCGCCGATGCGGCATTGTTCCTGTCGTCTGGCCAGTCGGCCTTCACGGTCGGTCAGACGCTCACACTTGACGGTGGGCGCGGCCTTCTTTCGGGCGTGGTCGATGGGACTGACCTGCCTGACGTCAAGAAATGACCAGCGCGGGCGCCGGGCCGTCGCAGCCTGCGTCAGTACCCGGAAAGATGATTGCCGACCCGCTGCCCATCGACGCCGTCCTGCCTGCAATCTGCACGTGTCTGGACAGGGAAAACCGGCTGGTCCTGGCTGCCCCGCCGGGCGCTGGCAAGACCACGCGTGTGCCGCTGGAACTGCTCGGGCGCGCCGGCCTGTCAGAAGGTCGCATCCTGCTGCTTGAACCGCGACGGATCGCAGCGCGCGCCGCAGCAAACCGCATGGCCGCGATGCTCGGCGAAGAGGTTGGCTACACGATCGGCCTGGCCACGCGGCTGGAGCGGAAAATCTCGCGCCACACGCGGATCGAGGTGATTACCGACGGACTTTTCACACGTCGCATCCTGGCCTCGCCCGACCTTGAAGGCGTCAGCGCGGTGATCTTCGACGAGTTCCATGAGCGCTCGCTCAGCGGCGATCTCGGGCTTGCCCTCGCGCTTGATGCACAAGGCGCCCTGCGCGCGGACCTGCGCATTATTCTGATGTCGGCAACGCTCGATACCGAGAACATTGCCACATCAATCGGCGCGCCGGTCATTGAAAGCGAGGGGCGGATGTTCCCGGTCGAGACCCATTATCTCGGCCGCAGTGAGGCGCGTATCGAGGACCAGATGGCGCAAGCCATTGCAAGGGTCCTGCTACGCGAGACCGGGTCGATTCTTGCCTTCCTTCCGGGCGCCGGCGAGATACGGCGCACAGCAGAGCAGCTTGCGCAGGCCGGGCACGGCGATGTCGAGATCGCCCCGCTATTCGGCGCGCTGGCGCCAGCACAGCAGGATGCAGCAATCGCACCGGCCGCGCCGGGTCATCGCAAGATCGTGCTGGCCACCGATATCGCCGAGAGCGCCCTGACGATCGAGGGCATTCGTGTCGTGGTTGATTGCGGCCTTGCGCGTGTGCCGCGGCCCGATCCGTCAGGGCTTCGCACGCGGCTGGTCACTGTGCGTGCCTCGCGCGCCTCGGTCGAGCAGCGGCGCGGACGTGCGGGACGCACAGGTCCTGGCGCCTGTTACAGGCTCTGGACAGCGCCTGAGACAAAAGGGCTCCCGGCGCGGATCGAACCTGAAATCCTGAACGGCGATCTCAGCGGCCTGGTGCTATCGCTTGCCGACTGGGGCGAGCGCGAGCCTTCGAAGCTGCAATGGATCGATCCGCCGGCTGCGGGGCGGATTGCGGCGGCCCGTCAGACCCTGCGCGCGCTTGGCGCCCTTGATGACGGCGATGCCATCACACCGCGCGGGCGGGAGATGGCGGGCCTGCCCCTGGCGCCACGGCTGGCAGCGCTGATCGTCAGCGGGCAGGACGCGGATGCCCGCGCACTCGGCGCCCATATCGCGGCGATCCTGAGCGAACGCGGCCTGGGCGGGCCGTCAACCGACCTCAATGACCGGCTGGCCGGCTTCCTGCGCGATGGCTCCCCGCGCGCAAGGGCGTTGCGACGTCAGGCGGTGCGCTGGGGCGGCGATGGCACCCCGCGCGGCGATGCTGCCGCCCATCTGGTAAGGGCCTGGCCAGACGCGCTGGCCCGCCGGCGCGGCAATGACGGCGGCGACTACCTGCTGGCCTCCGGAGAGGCGGGCCGGCTCGATGTCGGCGACAGGCTGGCACGCGCACGCTGGCTTGGCGTGGCCGAACTGGTCGGCGCGGGCGCCCATGCGCGCATCGTGCTTGCAGCACCGATCAGCGAGACGGACGCACTCGCATTGCGCCCGCCGGAGAGCCATGAGGTTGCAGAATATGATGCGAAGTCGGCCCGCCTGCGCGCCGCAAGGGTTCGCCATGTCGGCGCAATCGAATTTTCGCGCCAGCCCCTGCCCGCTCCGTCAGGTGAAGCGGCAAGACGGGCGATCATCCGCGCCATCGAGACCGGCGGGTTTGAGGCCATCGGCGCCGGGCGCGTGATCGAGGAGACGCTGGCACGGATCGCCATCCTGCGCGCGGCGGCGGGCGAGGACTGGCCGGACTGGACACAGGACAGGGTCAGGCAAAACGTCGGCGACTGGCTGGCGGATCCGGAAGGCAACGCGCCGCCATCCCCGTCAGCGGTGCGCGGCGGGCTCGTCGCCCATCTCGGCTGGCCACAGGCTGGCACGTTTGCGCAGCTCGCCCCGCTCAGGCTTGAACTGCCTTCAGGGCGCGCCGCACCGGTCGATTATCTTGATGAAAAGGCACCACTCGTCGAAGCACGGGTGCAGGAAGTGTTCGGGCTGACGGCCCAGCCGGCGATTGCGAATGGAGCGGTCGCGATCACGCTGTGCCTGCTCTCACCAGCCCGCCGCCCCGTTGCGATCACGCGCGACATTGCCGGTTTCTGGTCGGGCGCCTACGGCGACATGGCAAAGGATATGCGCGCGCGCTATCCCAAGCATGACTGGCCGGACGAGCCCGCCCGCGCCTCACCCCATCCCGGTCACACACGACGCAGGACACCGCGCTGAGCAAGCCTCACCACTCCATGCCCATCTGTTTCTTCATCCAGTCGGAAAAACTGGACGGCTTTTCGAGTGTTTTCGGATCGAGCGAGCCATAAGCGATGATCGGGCCGTCTGCCGCTTCGAGCCGTACGCCGGCAACCTCGTCGCGCATGCCTGTCCAGCTCAGATCGCGCGGGTCGACCACCAGCATGACCCGCTCTCCGCCATCGCCCTCCAGATCGCGCCCGAAAACAAGACCGTAGACATTTTCACGCCCCCACAGACCATGACTATAGGCTTGGCGTTTGCCATCCAGCAGGACAGCGTCCCAAAGCAGGGTGCGTCGCCACTGCAAGACATGCATGCGGTCACCATCGGTGATCTTGATGTCGATCGCAGACCGCGTCATGCGCACGATGTCAGCTTTGAGTTGGCTCATTATGTCCTCCATCAAAATTATCGTTATTCAATAATTTCTGATCGCGTATCCGTCAAGCCTGACATGCCGGTCATGACCGCAGCGGCGCTGAGGCGAGCCCCGCAAAGGTATGATTCGCTCTCGCAGGCTGCTGAAAAACTGAAAGGGACTGTTTCTGAAACGACCCCAGACATCCGTGTGTCCCGGGCTTGACCCGGGATCTGCCTGTTTCCGTCCCCGCACGCGAGAGACCCCGGATCAGGTCCGGGGCGGTCGGGATAAGGAAGGGCTGTCTTTAAACAGATGAGAAAAACCTGAGGACGCGTCTTTCAGCAGCCTGCTAGGCGCCATGGCCTCACGCGCCGATGGGCTTTCCGCGGACATGTCGGATCGCCACGACGCTGGGGCGTGGCGGGACGCCCGGCTGGAAATCCGGCCAGCGTGTGGTCGGGTTTTCATA
>CAYXQV010000230.1:0-1780 GCA_964467505.1 uncultured Hyphomonadaceae bacterium
CACCTGCGTGCGCAGGAAATCGCCGAGCAGAACCACCTGCCATGCATCTATCTGGTCGACTCTGGTGGCGCGAACCTGCCGCATCAGGCGGACGTTTTTCCCGACCGCGAGCATTTCGGGCGGATCTTCTTCAACCAGGCGCAGATGAGCGCGAAGGGCATTGCCCAGATTGCCGCCGTGATGGGGTCGTGCACGGCAGGCGGGGCCTATGTGCCGGCGATGAGCGATGAGAGCGTCATTGTCCGCAAGCAGGGGACGATCTTCCTCGGCGGACCGCCGCTGGTGAAGGCGGCGACCGGTGAGGAAATCTCGGCGGAGGATCTCGGTGGCGCCGATGTTCATGCCCGCCGCTCCGGGGTGGCTGACCATTATGCGGTTTCCGATGAACATGCGCTGGCGATTGTCCGCTCGATCATTGCGACGCTGCACCAGCCGGCGCCGGCAAATGTCGGACTCGCCGAACCGCTCGATCCGCTCTATCGGGCCGAGGAGTTGCACGGGCTGGTGCCGCGTGATGTGCGAGAGCCCTATGATGCGCGCGAGGTGATTGCACGGATCGTCGATGGCTCGCAGTTTCATGAGTTCAAGAAACTTTATGGCGAAACGCTGGTCTGCGGCTTTGGGCATCTTTTCGGCATGCCGCTCGCGATCCTCGCCAATAATGGCATCCTGTTTTCCGAGAGTGCGCAGAAGGCCGCCCATTTCATCGAACTGGCCGACCAGAGGCGCATTCCGCTGCTGTTCCTGCAGAACATCACCGGCTTCATGGTCGGTTCGAAATACGAGGCGGGCGGGATCGCCAAGGATGGGGCGAAAATGGTCACGGCCGTTGCGACGGCGAGCGTGCCGAAACTGACGCTGGTGACAGGTGGAAGCTTCGGAGCCGGCAATTATGGCATGTGCGGGCGCGCCTACAGTCCGCGCTTCCTGTTCATGTGGCCCAATGCCCGCATTTCCGTGATGGGCGGCGAGCAGGCCGCGAGCGTGCTGGCGACGGTCAAACGCGACGGCATGGAGCGACGCGGCGAAGACTGGAGCGCGCAAGATGAAGAGGCCTTCAAGGCACCGGTCCGCGAGGGCTATGAGCGCGAGGGCAATCCGTATTACTCCACCGCCCGGCTCTGGGATGACGGCATCATTGCACCAAGAGACACCCGCCGCGTGCTGGGGCTCGCACTGTCGGCTGCACTGAATGCGCCCTTTGCCGAGCGCGGATTTGGTGTTTTCCGGATGTAGCTTGACCGCCGTCAAGACGCCCGCCGCCGGTTTTGCCAATGCTGTTGGCGGAGGTGTCCGACATGACCAATATCTGCATCATCAATGCCCATCCCGACCCTTCACCGGAGCGCTTTGTCAGCGCGCTGTGCAACGCGGCTGAAGACGGCGCGCGCAAGGCAGGGCATGGCGTTTCGCGCATAGATATCGGCGCGCTGGAATTTCCATGGCTGGAATCCGCCACGCAGTTCGCCGCGCCGCCGCCTGAACCGATCCTTTCCGAGCGCGGGAAGATTGCGGTCGCTGACCATGTCATCCTTGCCTTTCCGCTCTGGCTGGGCAGCTTGCCGGCAAAGGCGCGGGGATTTTTCGAGCAGTGCGCGCGCGACAGTTTCTTTCTTGAGACCGCGCCGCACAACAAGGGCTGGCCAAAGCGGCTGATGAAAGGCAAATCCGCACGGATCATCGTGACAATGGGCATGCCCGGGCCGATCTATTCGCTGGTCATGGATCAGGGCGCGCTGAAGGCGATTGAGCGCGGCTTGTTAGGCCTGTCGGGCTTCAA
>CAYXQV010000230.1:1880-4206 GCA_964467505.1 uncultured Hyphomonadaceae bacterium
ATCAGGGCGCGCTGAAGGCGATTGAGCGCGGCTTGTTAGGCCTGTCGGGCTTCAAACCGATTCGCCACAGCATTCTCGGCGGCGTCGAGGCAGCCTCTGATGACCAGCGCGCGAAATGGCTTGCCGCGGCGAACACGCATGGACGCAATGCGAACTGACCGACCGGCTTATCGGGTCCGGCTTTTCCTTTGGCAATATTCGATTTAGGGTTCCGGCTCGATAATCGGGAGCGACAGCGCATGCAGACCTATGAGACCATCAAACTGGACGCAACACCGGGCGGGGTCGCCGTGGTGTCGCTGAACCGGCCCGACAAGCACAATGCATTCAATGCGCTGGTGGTGCAGGAACTGGCCGATGCATTCGAGAATCTGCGCTCAGAAACGCAGCTGCGAATGGTCATCCTGCGCGGCAATGGCAAATCCTTTTCTGCCGGCGCGGACCTGAAATGGATGGAAGCGGCCGCCGATTACACGCAGAAAGAAAATGAGGAAGACGCCTTCGCGCTGGCGGAAATGCTGCGCAAGCTGCATGGGCTGCCGCAGATGACGCTGGCGATTGTCCATGGCGCGGTGATGGGCGGCGGCGTCGGTCTGGTCGCTGCCTGCGATGTGGCAGTGGCGATGAAATCGGCGATCTTCCGCTTTTCCGAGGTGCGGCTCGGCCTGACCCCGGCCACGATCAGCCCATATGTGATCGATGCGATCGGCCCGCGCTGGGCAAAGGCGCTGTTCGTGACCGGCGAGAGTTTTGATGCCGCGTTCGCCGAGAAGATGGGTCTTGTGCAATATGTCGTCGAGGATGAGCAGGGCCTTGCCGAAATGGAAGAATACCTGTCGAAACTGATGTTTGACACTGCGCCCGGCGCGGTCGCAGACGCCAAGAAGCTCGTTGATGATGTCTCCGGCGCCGTGATCAACGCGCAGCTCAGCCACGACACGGCCCGGCGGATTGCCGCGCGCCGCACCAGCGAGGAAGGCCGCGAGGGGCTGGCCGCGTTCCTGGAAAAGCGCAAACCGGACTGGGCGCAATAGGGCGTTTTGCAGATGCAGGATCGCCCGCGCCCGGATCGCGACGCGCACACGGCTGCGGGCAGGATTCAGGGCCGTGTCGATAGGCTGCGCGCGCGCCTGCATGCGCAACGGGAAGCGTGGCGCAGCGGTTTCGTCAAAGGCCCGTGGACGCAGGGCGTTTTCGAATTCCTGGCCTTCGGCATCAAACAGGCCTGGGCATGTATTTTCGGCGGTCTTTTGCTGGCGCTCATTCTCGGCACGCATCTTGTTTATCCGGAGAATGCAGCGCTCAGCCGTTATGATTTTCTGGTGCTTGCCGCCCTTGCGATGCAATTTGCACTGATCGCATCGGGGCTGGAAACGCTGGAGGAAGCGCGCGTCATCCTTGTGTTTCATGTCGTCGGCACGGTGATGGAAGTGTTCAAGACGTCCGCCGGCTCCTGGGCCTACCCGGAAGACAGTTTCCTGCGTGTCGGTGCGGTGCCGCTGTTTTCCGGCTTCATGTATGCGGCGGTCGGTTCCTATCTCGCGCGCGTCTGGCGGATTTTCGAGTTCCGTTTCACGCATTTTCCGCCGCTCTGGCTGCAGGCGCTGCTGGCCGGTGCGATCTATGTGAATTTCTTCACCCACCATTTCACGCTTGATGTCCGCGCCGGACTGTTTGTTGCGGCGGCGCTGATCTATGGGCGCTGCATGGTCTTGTTTCGCTCCGATGTGGACCACCGCTCCATGCCGTTGCTGGTCGGGTTCGCACTGGTGGCGCTGTTCATCTGGTTTGCCGAAAATATCGGAACCTTTGCACGCGCCTGGAGCTATCCCGGCCAGACGCTTGAATGGGAAATGGTCTCGATCCACAAATTCGGCGCGTGGTACTTGCTGATGATCATCAGTTTTGTACTGGTAGCCTTCATCCACCGGGGCCGAAAGCCAATGGCATGATTTCATCACTTCTTATCGCCAATCGCGGCGAGATTTCCTGCCGCATCATTCGCACGTGCCGGCGTCTGGGCATTCGCGCGGTTGCGATCTATTCCGACGCCGATGCGCTCAGCTTGCATGTGCGCGAGGCCGACAGCGCCGTGCATATCGGGCCAGCACCGGCGGCAGACAGCTATCTCGATGGCGAACGCATCATTGCAGCCGCGCTTGAGCAAGCCTGCGAGGCGATCCATCCGGGCTATGGCTTCCTGTCGGAAAATGCCGGCTTTGCGCAGGCGGTGATCGATGCTGGCTTGGTCTGGGTCGGGCCGAAGCCGGCAACGATCCGCGCCATGGGCCTGAAAGACGAGGCCAAGCGCATCGCCGAGGAGGCT
>CAYXQV010000231.1:0-4192 GCA_964467505.1 uncultured Hyphomonadaceae bacterium
CTGGGGGGCTGTGTAGACCGGGACGGCTGCGGGCAGCGCGTCGATCAGCCCGGCCAGCGGCTCCAGCCGACCTTGCGCCAGGAACAGGCTCTCTACCGCGAACCGTGACCGGTTGACGAGGATGTCCAGCGTGACGCGGCCTTCGACGATGAAGCGCTCGCCCCGTCCGGTCAGGTCGCGCTCACGGATCGCGGTATAGGGCGCGATGCGGGGATCGTCAGGCGATCTGATGCTGAGAACCGGGGCCATGGCCTTTCTTTCGGGAGCCTTTCAGCCGGAAATCTCCGCCCAGCGCTTGCCGCGCTCGAAAGTGACGCGTTCGATGAGCAGGTTGCGGGTCTTTTCGGGCGTGACCGGCCGGATGGCGAGATAGTCAAGTCCGTTCGCGCCGGACTTGAGCGGGACATCATAGCGGAAACTGTAATCGTCGAATTCGGGTTTCAGGTCGAAGACCTGCCAGTCGGACTCGCCGTCGCGCCCGGTGGAATAATTGACCTTCATCTGCGTGGCGCCGGGTGCCTCGCCGGGTTTTGCGCGCACGGTGATGGTCATCGCGAAGCCGGAAAATTGCTGTTCGAGATCAGCGGCAAGCGTGAAATGCGGGCCGAGCCTTGGATCGTCGGAAAGCGTGCCGGCGGCCGTCTCGACCTGTATGCGCGTGTTTTCGCCCCTGCCGACGAGATCTATGTTCGCCTCACCGCCGGCCTCGATCCGGTTGAGCTGGTTTCCTTCCACGACGATCCGGTCATATTGCAGGTCACCGACGCTCACCGGGCCTGTTGGCAGGGCGCCAAGAGCCGGGCGAATGGCGAGAAATATGATCAGCCCGGCGACGAGCATCGCGATCGGATAGAAAAATCTGTCACCCACGAACTGATACTCCAAATGATCGGGCTGCGCTGGTCAGCCAGCCAATGTATTGATAGCAGGCTGTCAGGCGCGCCTCCAGATGCCTTGCGAGCAGAAAGGTCGGAAAATGACATCATTCAAGGCTCTGCAACGCCGGGCAAGGGAAGCGCGGCACTGGCTGATGGACGGCTGTTTTCCGCTCTGGGCCGAAGCGGGTGTCCATCGCAGCGGCGTGTTCATCGATGCGCTGCAACTCAATCATCGCGCGTCAGACTGGATCGAAACGGCCCTTGTGAGCACTCAGGCGCGTCAGACCGGGCTGTTTGCGATTGCCCACGGGTATGGCTGGCAGGTCGATCGGGCGCTTGAACTTTGTGAGAGCGGGCTGGAACGGCTGGGCGGGCCAGCCCTGCGCGAGGATGGCCTGCCGGGCACGCGCATCGATGTCGAGGGCGAGCAACTGACCGAACCGGCGCCATCGCGCGAAACGGCGCTTGAAATACTGCGCGCATATGGCCTGATCGCTGATCTCTTGCCTGCGCTGGCCGGGCGCGCCGAAACCGCCGCGAGCGAGCTTCGCGCCTGTCTCCACAAACATGGTGAGAGCCAGCCGCAACCCGACATGGCCGCGCTTGAAATGCGCACCGAGCTTGCCTGGCTGGAGGCGCTGCCTGAGCGGTATGAGCGGGCCGGCCTTCGCCGGGCGCGCGAAAGCCTGCTTGGCGCAATCACCGATGCGCCCGCATGGCGCGTGTTCGACGCGGTGGACATGATCTGGCGGGCCGCCCGGCTACGGGAGGATTTTGATCCTGAGACGCTCGCTGCGCTCTTTGAGCGGGCTTGCGGCGAGATCGGCGGCGATGGCGGGCTGGCGCATGGTGACACCGGTGAGCGCCATGCGTTGGACCACACCCTGGCGCTGCGCGCTCACCTGGCAATGATGGAATCCGGGCGCGACGCTGACACCCGAACCGCCGCTGCGCTTTGCTTCGACATGCTGATGGACGAGAACCTCACCTTCGAGGGCGGCTGGATCGCGCGTCACGGCGCAGACGGACTGCCGCTCGACCAGGATATGCCGGCGGGACTGGCGATTGATATTGCCGGTGCGTTTACAAGGCTTGTCGAGGTGGTTGAGGCTTGATTATTGCCTGCAAGCTGCGATGACGCCAGCGAGCGTCGAGAGATTGCAGATCTCTCGCCAGACCGAAACAAGCGGAGCCGCCCGATGCCAAGCCTTGCCCTTATTCGCCATGGACAGAGCGAATGGAACCTTGAAAACCGTTTTACCGGATGGTGGGACGCTGACCTGACCGAACAGGGCGAGGCGGAGGCGCGCCGGGCGGGCGAACTGCTGGCGGCGACCGGGATCGACTTTCGCCAGGCCTTTGCCAGCGTCCAGACCCGCGCAATCCGCACCCTCTGGCTGGCGCTGACGCAGATGGAACGGGTGTGGCTGCCGGTCGAAAAGCACTGGCGGCTCAATGAGCGCCATTATGGTGGCCTGACCGGGCTCGACAAGGCCCAGACCGCGCAGAAACATGGCGACGAGCAGGTACATGTCTGGCGGCGATCCTATGACACACCGCCCCCGCCGCTTGCGGCGGGAAGCGAATACGACCTTTCCGGCGACCCGCGCTATGACGGTGTCGATGTCCCCGCCACAGAGAGCCTGAAACTGACGCTGGAGCGCGTGCTGCCCTATTGGGACAGCCGGCTTGCCCCGGCACTGGAAGACGGGCGCAACACGCTTGTCGCTGCGCATGGCAATTCGCTTCGCGCGCTGGTCAAACACCTGTTTGCGGTGCCCGATGAGACCATTACCGGGGTCGAGATCCCGACGGGCAACCCGCTATTGATTGAACTTGATGGCGGGCTGAAGCCGGTGTCTGCGCGCTATCTTGATGCCGGGCGCGCGCGTGAGCTGCCCGAACTGCCATGAGCCGGCGGCGCGACAGGCGGCTGATGGGACGAGCAATGGCGCTGGCCTGCAGCCATCATGGCAAGACCGGGGACAATCCCTCTGTCGGCTGCGTCGTGACCGACCGCAGCGGAAATCTGATTGCCGAGGCGGTCACGGCACAAGGCGGGCGCCCTCATGCCGAGGAGCTGGCGCTGGAACAGGCCGGCATGCGCGCGCGCGGCGGCAGCGTCTATGTCACGCTGGAGCCCTGCCGCTTGCGTTCGAACGGTGAGCCTGCCTGCAGCGTGCGCCTGCTCGACAGCGGCGTGGAGCGGGTGGTGATCGCGGTGGCCGACGCGCACCCACAAGGCGCAGGCGGCATTGCGCGCCTGCGGGGGGCTGGCCTGAAGGTCGAGGTCGGGCTGAAAGGCGATGCGGCACGCCGGCTCTATCGCGACTTCTTCCGATCTGCGAATAAAGGCGCATGACCGACACCGCGCCCGAACTCACCGTGCTGATCCCCTTCTACAATGAGCAGGGCAATGTCCTGCCGTTGCTTGAGGAAGTCCACAAGGTGCTCGCCGGCGCGATGGTGTTCGAAGTGATCTGCGTGAATGACTGTTCGGGCGATGCGACAGATCGGGAACTGGCCGAAGCACTGCTGCGCTGGCCGGAAACGGTGCATGTGTTGACCCATGTGCAGCGTGCGGGAAAATCAGCGGCGCTGTTTACCGGTCTGAAATCGGTGCGCGGCACCTGGACACAGCTGATCGACGGGGACGGTCAGAATGATATCGCCGACACCCGCCGGCTCTGGGACGAGATTATCGCGCCTGGCGCGCCGGCGCGGCTCGGTCTGCTTGCAGGTCGTCGCAAGAGCCGCAATGACAGCGGTTTCAAGTGGCTGCAATCGCGGATCGCCAATGGCGTGCGCCGTTTCGTGCTGAAGGATGATGCCACCGATACCGGGTGCGGCTGGAAGCTGATCCGCAGCGAGGCGTTTCGCGAGCTGCCTTTCTTCGCCTCGATGCACCGGTTTCTGCCGGCGCTGGTCAAGCGCGCGGGCTGGGAGGTGCGCGAGGAACCTGTCAATGACCGCGCGCGCTGGCATGGATCCTCGAAATACGGGTTTCTCGGCCGGCTGGGTGCGGGACTGTTCGACCTGGTCGGCATGTTCTGGCTGACGCGCCGGGGCGGCTACGGCATCGCACGCGAACGCAATGACCCGCGCGCGCAGGGTTAGCAGACTGCTGAAAAACCCAAAGGGACTGTTTCTGGAACGACCCCGGACACCCGACTGTCCCGGGCTTGACCCGGGATCTGCCTGTTTGCAGCCCGCACGCGGGAGACCCCGGATCAGGTCCGGGGCGGTCGGGATGGGAAGGACTGTCTTCAGGCAGGATGAGGAAAACCAACGAGATTCCTCATCCTGAGGAGCGG
>CAYXQV010000232.1:0-4188 GCA_964467505.1 uncultured Hyphomonadaceae bacterium
CATGCGCGTGAGGATTTCTCCGAGCGCGATGACGAAAACTGGATGAAGCACACGCTCGCCTGGAGCGACGAGGCCGGCAAGGTGAAAATCGACTACCGCCCGACCCACGACTACACCATGTCCAACGACATCGCCTATATCGAGCCCAAGGCGCGGGTTTACTGAGCCTGTCCTGACGGGCATGTCCGTGGCGAGGCCAAGCCCGCCCCATGGTTTGACTTCGCTCACCATGAGGCGTCCGCGCCTCTTCGCTGACAACGAGCCATTCCCGCCTCATGGTGAGCGAAGTCGAACCATGGGGGGCCGCAATTGAAATAATGGCGCCCGCTGCAATTCTCGCCCACGTCTGTTTGTGACGAACCTCTTAAAGGGCTTTGACAGGTCGCCCTTGGAGCATTAATTTTAATAAGCATGGACGCAGTCAGGGCTGGGCGAGGTTAAGGGTGTAGATGAGGTGTTCACTCGCGGTTTTCGCCTTGCTGGTATTTTTTGCACTGGATGCTTTGGCTCAGTCGGCAGAAACCAACTCTATTGCTCTTAGGGAAATGCAGCGTGAGGTGGCGCCCATCATGTCGTCGGCGCGCACCAAGGGGCTGGAAATGGTCGCCATGGACGACCAGAATCCGAGTCCCACCGAAGTTGCGCGCTTCCAGGACCTTTTCCAGTCACTTCTTAGTGACACGGCGGCGTTGAAACAGGTTTTTGATCGCAATCATTACCTGTTTCCCTGCGAGCGCCATGCGGAGCTTTGCCGCGGAACGCTTCAGCTGGAAAAATTGGCATTACTCTCGGTCGAGCAACCCGAAATCCTTGAACGTCCAGCGACGGATTTCGAATCAGAAATTAAAATGATCATGATATATCCGTTCATGCTTGACGAGGCGATTACTAAGGAGTTGACCTTCCAATACCGCACCACTGGCCCTGAACGTGCCAGGCCGGCTCCCCCCGGAACGATCGATGATAAAGAACTTGAACAGATTCTCGCCGCGGGAGAGAGGCTTTGTTTCAGCGATCTTTCGGGCCGGCGCGAAGTGAGCCAAGTGGAACGAGTTATCGAAGACGGCACACCAAGCGAACAGAGCTATGTCAATGTCGATGATTATGACGGGATCGCGCTTGCGCTTGAGGAAGCCTATTCCGATCAGCCCAATGAAATTCGCAAATGCATGAGCGAAAAAGTCCTGCCACGCCTTCTCGACAGGCTTATCGAGTCGTCGCTACGGGACTGACCGCCTCCGGGGCACATGCGCCAAGCGAACCGTCATCATTTGCAGATTGATCTCGTGCGGGCCGCGCGCTAGAAATGGTGGCAATGGTTGTGGGAGGCTTGCAATGCCGACGAGGGAATTCAGCTTCGGGAATGCGCTTTCGCATTGGTCCAACACGCAGGGGCCGGGCGGGTTTCTCTGGAAATATGCGCTGGCTTACGGGCTGGCGACGGTTGGCGTCCTGCTTGGTTTCATCCTGCTGGCGGGCGGGGCATTCATGCAGCTCATGTCGCTGTCGGCCCGGGCACCGGGCGGCCAGGTCAGCGATGCGGAGGTGATGCGTATCATGGGATCGCTGATCCCTATTGTCCTGCTGGCCATTCCGCTGGGCATCCTGTTCTGGGTCGTGTTTGAGGGCGCGTTGCAGCGCCGTTACATGCGCGATGAAGGGTTTTCGCTGAAATTGGGCGGCGATGAAGGCCGCTTGTTCGTGGTCGGCCTGTTGTGGTTGCTGACGCTTTTCGGCCTTTACCTGGCAATTGCCGTTGTGGCGGTAGGTGTCGGTGGCGCGATCGGTATGGCGATGGGCGACACGGCAGCTCTCGTGATCATTCCGCTGGTGATCGCTGGCGTTGCGGCTTTTGTATGGGTCATCGTGCGCCTGTCACCCGCCTCGGCGATGACGGTTCGCGACCGCAAGATCACATTCACTTCGGCGTTTGCCGCCTCTAAGGGCCGGTTCTGGTCGATGTTCTTCGCCTTCATCATCATGGCCATTATCGCCTATATCGTCTCGCTGGTGCTGCAGCTTATCCTTGGCGGGGTTATCGGCGGCGCGATAATGGCCAACCCCGCATTTACGAGTGGCTCGCCAGATCCCGAAGCGATGATGGCGGCCTTGTTCAGCCCTACCACACTGGTTCTTGGCGGCATGATCTATTTCGTCATGTCGGCCCTGCAGGGTGTGATCCAGTTTGCCTGGGCGGGCATTCCGGCGCTGGCCGCGAAAACCGATCCCAACTGGAGCGGCGGCCAGGCCGACGTGTTCAGCTGACAGCTATTGCGATTGTCGACCCCCTGCGGCAAACCGTCCGAAGCTGCCGCAGCTCTTTGCGCGCCTGCCCAGTGGGTTAAGTACAGTTAGTAGAAACATGACGGGATTATCGAGAAATGGTTCAGCTGACACTTCCGCGCAATTCAAAGATCGGCAAGGGCAAGGAATGGCCGAGGCCGGATGGCGCTACGAAGCTGAAAAAGTTCCGCATTTACCGTTACAGCCCGGAAGATGGCGGCAATCCACGCTGGGACACTTATTGGGTTGACGTGCAGAAGTGCGGTCCGATGGTGCTGGACGTGCTGTTCCACATCAAGAACACGATCGATCCGACGCTCGCCTTTCGCCGTTCCTGCCGGGAGGGCGTTTGCGGCTCGTGTTCGATGAATATTGGCGGGCACAACTCCATCGCCTGCACCAAGGGCTGGGACGAAGTGGCCGGCTCGACCATCACGATCGCGCCGCTGCCGCACCTGCCTGTGGTCAAGGATCTCATTCCCGACCTGACCAATTTCTATGCCCAGCATGCCTATGTGCAGCCCTATCTGAAGACAGATACGCCGCAGCCGGAGAAGGAGTGGAAGCAGTCGGAAGACGACCGTGAAAAGCTTGATGGTCTTTATGAGTGTATTCTGTGCGCCTGCTGCTCGACCTCTTGCCCGTCCTATTGGTGGAATGGCGACAAGTATCTCGGTCCGGCCGCATTGCTGCAGGCCTATCGCTGGCTCATTGACTCGCGAGATGAGGCGACCGGGGAACGCCTTGATGATCTGGAAGACCCGTTCAAGCTCTATCGCTGCCACACGATCATGAATTGCGCGCAGGTCTGCCCCAAGGGCCTCAACCCGGCCAAGGCCATTGCGCAGATCAAGCACATGATGGTGGAGCGCGTCACCTGATCGCTGCAGCATGCTGGAAGTTGTGGGCACAGCCGCGCATTGCCCCTACCCAAGCCGGGGAAACTCCGATAGTCATTGATCACGCTGTCGGATGGGAGCGTTGGACATGTCGACCAAACATATATTCACGGCAGCCGCTGCAGCCAGAATGGACGAGAGACGTCAACGTGAAAGCGCTGGTGGGGATGGCGGTCCTGAACATCAGAGGAGGGGAGTGATGCGCGCTCTTTTTTCGGTTTTTCCGCTGCTGGTGATCCCGGTGGCAATCTACAATATAATGGCGTTTACCGCCGGGGGCGCGGCGATCCCGGTCGAGGGCACCGAAACCATGCTGGCCGGGCTGAGCGATGAGCTCAATGCCTCGATCGTGTCGGTGCCGATGATCTCCGGTGTCACATGGAAGCTGACCAATGGCGCGGTGCTGATCATGCTCAGCCTGCTTTTCCTGTTCCTGGAAATCCTGAAATCGACATCGACGGGAACGGCAACGATCATGAACCATGCGGTCTCGATGATCCTGTTCATTGTCTGCCTAATCGAATTCCTGCTGATCGGGAATTTTGCGACATCGATATTCTTCATCCTGACGCTCATGACATTGCTTGATGTGCTTGCCGGCGTGGTGGTCACAATCGTTTCGGCGCGGCGCGACTTCGCCGTGGGCGAGGGATTTGGCGGCTGACCGCAGGGCCTGACATTTCGCAGGCTGCGCAAACACAAAACCCCGGACCGTGGTGTCCGGGGTTAGCTTGTTGTCTACTGGAAAATATGCTGGCTCGTGCTTGCTGGATGTTGCCGGAACCGGTCGTTGGCAGAATGCTCCAATCCGCCGATTTCAGGTATCGCACAGGGACATCTGAAGCTGCTTAATTCGCTATTTCGGAAACGCCCAGACCCAGCGTGACAATGACGGCTCCGGCCTGTTCGCTGATCGAGGTGCGTTCAGCGGTTGACGTGTCGTCACTGGCCAGTGCGGTGCGGGCAAACTCCGCCATTTCCAGGCTTTCAGCAAATTTCGAATGGC
>CAYXQV010000233.1:0-4117 GCA_964467505.1 uncultured Hyphomonadaceae bacterium
TCACGCCGGACAATATCCGCCTGCGCAAGCACCATCTCGACCCGCACGAACGCAAACGCGCGGCAAAGTCTGCGGGATAAAGCGAAACGCCGGCTTCACAGGAAGCCGGCGTCTGCCAATTCAAAAACGTGTGATCGCCGATCAGGCAAAAACGTCAGCCGTTCCGCCAGACGGATCAAGCGGATCGGTGCCGTACGTGTTCGGTCCCTTGGTTCCCGGCAGGACAAAGATCACGATCAGCACGAGTGAACCGACATAGGGGATCAGCCCAAGCAGAAGCCACCACGCCGTCATGTTGCGGTCATGCATGCGCCGGAAGGAAATTGCGAGACCCGGGATCAGGATGGCCAGCGCATAAATACCGACAATCAGCGCCATCAGAATGCCGATCAGATTAAACCCCCCAGAGTCCGTTCCGACTGAGAAGAGGATGACATAGGGCACGAGCAGGACAAGCACGTTGAACAATTGTACCCACCAGTATTCTGCGCGCGAAGAACGCCCCCTGAAATCCGTATAACGACGGAAAAACAACCTTACGGCTTCCATCATGCCCATTTGACCGACCCTCCCTTGGTTGATTGCAGATACACTACTGTGATTTCGGTTCCGATTCCAGCCTTATTTGAAATCTGCACTTGCAATGATTTCAGAGACTTGGCCTGCTGTTTCCGCGTAATAATACTGTGCAGGCGCAACAAACAAGACGATATGCAATTGCTCGCCGGCCTGCGCGATTGCTGCGTCCGCGCGAAAATTCAGCCCGCTCTGATAGCTGCCGGACAGGTCAATCCGAAGGCCTTCCACGCCATCGAAATCCTGCGGGCGGACATTTTCCACTTTGATATCGCCATAGCCCAGCCGCAGCAGGCTGGTGGTCAGGAACTCGACCTGTTCCAGCGCACTCATGCCGGCGCGACAGGTTAGAATACCTGCAGCCTCCCCTCGCACGAACGCTTCGCCCGGCTCCAGCGTGGCGATGTGCAGGCGGTTGAGCGCCAGCCCATCCCTGGTGAGCACGTCGCCGCGTGTCATGGGGTTGCTGCGCGCCGGAATGCGCGTCCAGGCCTCATTCAGGGTCACGGCGAACCCGGCCTGCGTCTCCAGGCGACCGGGCGGCGCGGCCTTCATCGGCACGGCGCAGGCTGCCAGCACAAACAAGGCCAGCAGGCCGCCCGCCATCGCACCCCTTCGCCGGTTGTGTTTCCTCGCACGTCCTGCCACCCGCGCCGCCTTTCCTAATCCAGTGGGCTTTGCGCAAATATGCGCCTGATGATCTTCGCGGCCGCTTTCGGGTCACGGGGATCGCCTTTCGCAGTGAAGCCGAGCCAGACCAGCCGACCCCTCTGCATCTCGACCAGCGACACCAGCGTTCCCTCATAGCCATGTCCCGGCGGCGCCTGTCCTGTGGCCACGCCGACCAGCAGCTTGCTGACCATGACGCCCCCGCTCTCGACCCTGGCGCGTGAACTCAGGAACAGGCCATAATCGGCACGCTGCGGGCCTGCGAGCGCGACCAGCCCCTCGCCCAGCGTATAGTCGAGCTCGCCCGGGCGCTTGTGCGCCAGCGGCCCGGCAAACCGGTCAGGATCGATTTCGACGACATGGGACATGATCGACCCGATGACGGCGGCGTGGAGCAGGCGAAGCTGGCGCGCTGCCTCAGCACCGGCTGCGTCGGCCCGGAAGACCTGCACATCCTCCCCGCCTGCCTCCAGCGCTGCGATAAGGGCCGCCATCAGCTGGCGCTCTGCAGCCCGGTTCCACTCGGCCGGCGCCTGTTCGCCCGACAGTGTCATCAGCGCGATCTCGACATCCGGCGGCATCACCAGGACGCGCACCGATGGGCGCGTTTCTGCGAAACCATCGGCAAGGATCGGACCGGGCGCCGCGCAGGCTGCCAGCCCGGATACAGCAACTGCCAGAAAACCACCTGCCTTCATGCCCGGCCCCGCATCGTTTTGACGCGACTTTAGGTCAGCCTGCACAAAGGGCGCAACCGTGAACTGTCGCAGCAGCAGGCCGGCAGGTGTGCGCGGTCAGCTCGTCACGTCCAGCTGGATGGAAAAGAAGGCGTGATAGCCGCCCTGCCCACCGCGCCAGACGCGCAGGAGAAGCGGCGTTTCGGGATTATCGGCGGCCACGTCCATGGCCTCCACAGCTTCCCTGACGTTCGAAACACGATCAAAGCCCATTTCGATGATCGTGTCGCCCTTGGCGAGGTTGCCGAAACTGGGCCCGCGCGGTGAGACCGAATTGACGATCACCCCTTCGATATCGCCCGGAACGCCATAACGCCGGCGCGCGGTCTCATCGAGCGTGGCAAACTCCACGCCGAGGGCATTGTCGGTCACCGCAAGCTCGGGAATCTCCTCATCGTCGCGCGCGTCATCGCCTCCCCCATCAAGCTCACCGAGCGTGACCGCAATGACCTGGCTGCGACGGTCCCGGATGACACGCAGGTCGACCTGCGCTCCGACCCCGGCATCCGCAACGATCCGCGTCAGGCTTTTCACATCGGTGATGGCTTCGTCGCCAAATCGCCGGATCAGGTCGCCGACTTCAAGTCCGGTCCCGTCAGCCGGACTGTCTTTCTCGATCCGCGTGACGATCACGCCATTCTCGTCAGGCACGCCATAGGAGCGGGCAATATTCTCATCGATCCCCTGCACTGACACGCCAAGCCAGCCGCGCCGCAGCTCACCAAACTCGATCAGCTGCCCGGAAATATTCCCGACCATGTTGGAAGGAATGGCAAAACCAATGCCGACCGAGCCGCCGGTCGGCGAGATGATCGCAGTGTTCACACCGACCACTTCACCCTTGAGATTGAACAGCGGCCCGCCGGAATTGCCGCGATTGATGGCTGCATCGGTCTGTATGAAATCATCATAGCGCCCGCCCGTATCCCGGTTGACCGCCGAAATGATACCGGCCGAAACCGACCCGCCAAAACCGAACGGATTGCCGATGGCGATCACCCAGTCGCCGACTTCGGCCGCTTCGCTGTCTGCAAATTCCACAAAGGGCAGGGCGTCGGACGTGTCCAGCTGCAGGACAGCGACATCTGTCTCCGGGTCGGTGCCCACAAGTTCCGCTTTCAGGGTGCGTCCATCGGAAAAGACAGCATTGATCTCGTCGGCATCCTCGATCACGTGATTGTTGGTGACCACGAGGCCGTCAGAGGAAATCACGAAGCCGGACCCAAGCGAGCCCTGTCGCCGGAAGCCGTCCTCATCGCGCCCGAAGAACGGATTGAAGCGTTCAAGCGGGGAGCCTTCGGGAAATTCCGGCAGGCCGGTCGCCACGGTCTGGCTGGTCGTGATGTTGACCACCGAGGGCATCAGCCGCCTTGCAAGGGCCGAGAAACTCTCGGGCGCATCGCTCATGTCAATGTCGCTGGCCGTCTCGGTCAGCGATTGCGGCAGGGCGGGCAGGCCGGGCAGCAGGGCCAGGCCGCAGGCCACTGCAACCGCGCGCAAGGCATTGCGTGTCATCTTCGCAAGGGCTCCGGTCTTCAGTTCAGTCTCGCTCATGGACAAGGAATAAGGCGTTTTCAGGGACTGGCGCAACGCCTCAGCTGAAACGTATGGCAACATAGAGCGCGAGAGCACCAAGCGCCGCCGTCCACAGTCCGGCGGTCCTGAACTCACCTGCCGGCAGCCGCGCCGCCCAGTCCAGGAAGCGCTGCACCGCGCCGGGAAACAGGGCGTAGATCAGTCCCTCGGCGAGCAGCCAAAGTCCAATGGCAGCCAGGACCAGCGTCCACAGAGCCAGTCCGGCCGCCATTGCTTTCAACGATTTCCGCTGCTGAGCGCCGCTTCATCAAAGAAGATATTGCAGACAGCCAGGTTTTTCGGATCGACGATGATCCGGGTTCCCGACTTGATCGAGGTTTCACACGCTATCAGCGAGCGATAGAAACGGAAGAATTCCGTATCGGCGCTGTAGGCGTCGGCATAGATCCGGTTGCGCTCGGCATCACCTTCACCTCGGATCTTTTCCGACTGCTCGCGCGCACGCGCCAACAAGACTGTGGCTTCGCGCTGGGCGGTGGCGCGGATCAGCCGCGCCTGCTCCTCACCGACGGCCCGGATGCGTTCGGCTTCCTGGCCGC
>CAYXQV010000234.1:0-4068 GCA_964467505.1 uncultured Hyphomonadaceae bacterium
CACGCGCTCGGCCCATTCCGGCGACAGCGCCGTGTCGGCATGCAGGAACAACAGCCAGTCACCGCGTGCCGCCTCTGCGCCGGCTCGCAGCTGTCTTGCGCGTCCCCGTTCGCTGGACACAATGCGGCATCCGGCGGCCTGCGCGATTTCTCGGGTACGGTCCTGCGAGCCGCCATCGACAAGGATCACCTCTCGCACGATCCCTTCAGCAAGCCCCACCAGCAGGCTTTCCAGGCAAAGCGGAAGCTCGGCTTCGCCATCAAGGGCGGGTATGATGATCGACAGGGGGGCGGGCATGATGGACATCGGCAATAGGGCCTTGCTGTTGCCCTGGCCAGACGGCAAACAACTGCCAGCCATCACATTGCGCTCATTTCTCTCCATTCGGGCGAGAAATGGCACACAAAATGCAGTTATTGGGCGAGCCATCCATAGCCTGGATTCAACCACGACATGTTCATCCGCCTATCCAGCCTTGTCAGCGATGCGCGCGCCGGTGTGGTGAGCGCATTCGATCCGACGGCCTCCGAGCCGATCCGGATTGCCCGCGTCGTCTGCATCTTTTTCATGATGTATGTGCATGTGAACCCGGGGCTGGCCCATTTCGACCCGGTGGGTCACCCGGTGCGCCTGTTCGACCTGGTCCGCATGGAACTGGTCAACACGATGGGGCGCGCGTCGATCGCCCTTTTGTCGGTGATATCGGGCTATCTCGGCGTCTTCAGCCTGCACAAGGCGGGCTATCGCAAATTCGTGTCGCGCAGGATCAGCGCGCTGGTGATCCCGCTGGCGATCTGGAACATCATCTTCATCGTGCTGGTGCTTGCCGGCGAGCAGGTCGCGCAGGGCTATCTCGCGCGCAGCCTTGGCGGCCCCATCACCCCTGAAAGCCTGCCGACACTGGTGTTTGCCGCATTCGGGGCGCCCGCCAATGAACCTTTATACTTCCTGCGCGATATCTTCGTATGCAGCCTGATGGCGCCGTTCCTGATCGCGTCGTGGCAGCGCTCGCGCATTCTTTTCTGGGCTGGTGTGCTCGTGATCTACGCCATCGGGCAGGTGACGGCGCTGCTGGTGACGCCAAACCTGCTGGCCTTTTATGCAATTGGTGTCGCGATCGCGCTGAATGGACGTGTCCCGCAGGTTTCCGGGACTGCGGCGCTGGTTGCCGGCTTGGCGGTCTTCGCGCTTGGCGCATGGATCACGCATATCGAGATCGGCCTTGTCGCAGCGCCCGGTGAGGGTGGCAGTCTCGCGCTTGAAGCCTTGCTGACCGTGATCCGCTTTCCGGCTGCGGTGTTGTTCTGGTGGATGGCGGTGGCGCTCTCACAGGTGCGCTGGGGGCGCAGGTTCGCGGCGCTGGAGCCATACATCTTCTTTGTCTTCTGCGCGCACATGGTCATCCTTACGCTGACCTGGTTTGGCTGGCAGCGCGCGTTTGGCGGCTATTATGCAGCACTCTACCCGCTCTTCTGGCTGGGCGCGCCTCTGCTGGCACTGGGCGCAGGCGTCGCCGGTGCACGCGTGCTCGACAGGCTGGCGCCTGGTGTGTTCGCACTGGTGAACGGCGGCAGGGCGCTCAGCGCGCGTCGCCAGGCCCGGCAAGATACTGCTCGATCCTGAGCAGGTCGCGCCAGGCACGCGACTTTTCCTTTGGCTGGCGCAGGAGATAAGCGGGATGAAAGATCGGGAACACCGGCACGCGCGCGCCGCTGCCGGTGATGAATTCCTGCGTGCTGCCGCGCAATTTCATGATGCCGCCGGGTGTGTCGATCAGCGCACGGGTTGGCACGTTTCCAGCCGCAATGATCAGCCTCGGGGCATTGATCTCCACCATCCGTTCCACGAACGGCCGGCAAACGGCCAGTTCGCCGGCATCCGGGTTCCGGTTCCCCGGCGGGCGCCAGTAGATCACGTTCGTGATCAGCGCATTGGTCTGGCGCGACAGCTCGATTGCCGCCAGCATCCGGTCCAGCAGCTGGCCGGCGCGCCCGACAAAGGGCTTGCCGGTCGCGTCTTCCTGTGCGCCGGGGCCTTCGCCGATCACCATGACGTCACTGCCAGCCACACCATCATGAACAACCGTATTGCGCGCGCCTTCCTTGAGCGGACAACCGTCAAAGCTCTCGATTGCACTGACAAGCTGCGCCATGTCGCGGGCACCCTGCGCGAGACGCCGCGCCTCGCTAACCCGCGCGTCAAGCGATTGTGAGGCGAGCCGCCTGGAGGCTGGCGGGCGGGAAACCGGGCGCTTCCCGGCCGCACCGAAAGCGCGGATCAGCGCGCCGTCGGCCTCAACGCCCATCTCCGACCACCAGTCGCAGATTGCCTTGAGTGCCTTGTTTTCAGCGATTTCGGGCATTGCGACGCAGTGGATTTGGGTTAGACCAAGGACTAGGTTTCATAACAAAGTCATATGTCAGGCGCGAGCCGCGCGCCAGCTTCGGGAGAATTAAAGGGATGTCGGACGAAATCCAGCGCGAATCCATGGAGTATGATCTTGTCGTGGTTGGCGGCGGGCCGGCGGGCCTTTGTGCAGCCATCCGCTTCATGCAGTTGGCGCAAGAGGCCGGCGAGGAACGCAGTTGTGTCGTGCTCGAAAAGGGCGGCGAGATCGGCGCGCACATCCTGTCCGGGCTGGTGCTCGACCCGAAGGCCCTTGATGAACTGCTGCCTGACTGGCGCGAGGAAGATTGCCCGCTGACCAGCGAGATCACGCAGGACAAATATATGCAGCTCGGGCCGAAGGGCTCTTTCACCTTTCCCAATTTCGCCTTTCCCAAGCTGATGAGCAATCATGGCTGTTATACCGGCTCACTTGCGAATCTGTGCCGCTGGCTGGGTCAGCGTGCCGAGGCGATGGGCGTGGAGATCTATCCCGGCTTTGCCGCTTGCGACATTGTTTATGGTGATGATGGCGAAGTTCGCGGCGTCGTCGCCGGTGTCATGGGCATCGCCCAGGACGGAAGCCACAAGCCCGATTTCGAGCCCGGTATGGAATTGCTTGGCAAATATGTCCTGTTTGCTGAAGGCGCACGCGGTTCGCTGACGAAGCTGGTCAAGAAGAAATACGACCTTGAAGCCGATTGCTGCCCGCAAAAATACGGCATCGGCCTGAAAGAGGTCTGGTCGGTTCCCGAGGAGGGCTTCAAGGAAGGCTATGCTCAGCACACATTCGGCTGGCCGGCCGATACGAAATACTCCTCCGGCGGCGGCTTTCTCTACAAGTTCCGCGACAATGGCGAGCCCTTCGTGGCCGTGGGCTACGTCGTCCACCTGAACTACAAGAACCCCTATATCGCACCGTATCAGGAATTTCAGCGCTACAAGCACCATCCCGATATCCTGACCCATATCGAGGGCGGAAAACGTGTGGCCTATGGCGCGCGCGCGATCACGTCGGGTGGGCTGCAATCTGTGCCCAAGCTCGGCTTTCCCGGCGGGGCTCTGATCGGCTGTTCGGCCGGTTTCGTCAACCTGCCGCGCATCAAGGGCACACATAACGCAATGAAGACCGGCATGCTGGGCGCCGAATGCGCGTTCGAGGCGATAGAAGCTGGGCGCGCGAATGACGCACTCGACGAGATGGATACCGCCTATGAGGCAAGCTGGGTGCGCGAAGATCTTGCCCGGGTGCGCAACACCAAGCCTTTGATGTCGCGGTTCGGGACCTTCATCGGCGCGGCTTTGGGATTGCCGGACATGTTCCTGCGCTCCTGGTTCGGGTTTGGCTACCTGCCGACACTGAAGCACAACAAATCCGATGCCGCCTCGCTGTTGCCAGCAGAAAAGTTCAAGCCAATCGACTATCCCAAGCCCGATGGGGTGATCAGTTTCGACAAGCTGACCAGCGTATCCTTCACCAATACCTATCACGCCGAAGACCAGCCCGTACATCTGCAGGTCATCGACGAGGCCTTGCAGAAGAGCTCCGAGCTTGGCGTCTATGACGGCCCGTCGGCACGCTACTGCCCGGCCGGCGTGTATGAATGGGTTGACGAAGGCGATGGCAAGATGCGCTTCCAGATCAATTCGCAGAACTGCATCCACTGCAAGACCTGCGACATC
>CAYXQV010000235.1:0-4052 GCA_964467505.1 uncultured Hyphomonadaceae bacterium
GAAACGGCAGCGCCGCCCGCGAGTGTTTTCCAATTGAACATGAGTGTCGTTTCCCTCGAATGAACCTGAAACGCGCCCGGCTAGATCCGAAGCCCGCTTGTTAAACGCGGGTAATGCTGCAGTGCGACAGGGCTGTAACAGTCCTGTGAACCTGAGATGACAGCGTGCCGGTTTTTTCCGAGTGTTGCCCTGCAGACACAAAAAGGGCCGTGCCCCTTGCGAGCACGGCCCCTGATGGGCTCGGGCGGCCTGGAGTGTCAGGCGTGCAGGCCGCGCTTGATCTCGTGCAGGGTCACCTGGCGCGCACCGAAAGCCTCCTTCAGGCGAGGTATGGTCTTCATCGGCTCGGCATCGCCGCACATGAAGACATCCAGCGCCGCGAAATTGCGCTCGGGCCAGGTGTGGATCGAGATATGGCTCTCGGCCAGCACGATCACGCCTGACACGCCATTGTTCGGGGTAAAGATGTGAAAGTCCGAACTGAGCACCGTGGCGCCGGCATCTTCTGCCGCGCGAATGAGCGTGGTCTCGATGTGTTCGGGATCGTCGAGGCGTGAGGCCTCCCACAAATCAATGATCAGGTGTGTGCCGGCATAGACCTGGCCATCCTTCTGGATGAAGAAATCGAGACTGTCGGTCTCGCCAGTATCCTTCGCGTCCGGCGTCCAGGCCGCGTCCACCCTGTCGGTCGACGCGGCCTCACGCTGTTCTTCGTGAGGCTCACTCTCCGGAATATCGGTCCGGCCCGGGGCGGCAGATCTCTCCATGCCATTCTCCCTCAGGTCAGCATCGGGCCACGACCTGGCCCAGGTCTCGATCAGATCGAACCGCGCGCTAAACAGGAAAACGCCGCCGAATGCAAGGGGTTTATCATTCGCGCGCCCAGCCCTAATTTGCACGCGATTGATGCGCGGAGAAACTGATGGCCCATCCAGCACTGACGCAAGGGCCCGATCATGGCCGCGTGACCCTGTTCGTCCTTGCAATCGCGCTTGCCGTGCGTCTCGCCGCGACGCTCGCCAGCGGGGTCGATCTTTATGCCGACGAGGCACAATACTGGCGCTGGAGCACGCAGCCGGCCTGGGGCTATTACTCCAAGCCGCCGATGATTGCCTGGGTCATCGGAGTGTCGACAGCAGTGTTCGGGCATGGCGAATGGGCGATCCGCCTGCCGGCGCCGGTCCTGCACACGATTGCTGCAGGCGCGCTCTACCTGCTCGGACGCGACATGGACGGCCCGCGCACGGGGATGTTCGCCGCGATCGGTTATGCGCTGATGCCCGGCGTGATTGTCTCCTCTGCGGTCATTTCGACAGATGGCGTGCTGCTGCCTTTCTGGTGCCTCGCCCTCTGGCTGCTCTGGCGCATGCGACAGGGACAAGCGGGCTGGATCACAGCGCTGGCTTTCGGCGCCTGCCTTGGCGGGGGCTTCCTTGCAAAATACGCCATGATCTATTTCGCGATCGGGCTGATCCTTGCCACGCTTTTCGACCAGCCGACGCGCGCAGCCATGTTCAGCGCGAAGGGGGCCGCAGCCGTTTCCATCGCGGCCCTGCTTTTCGCTCCGCACATGGCCTGGAACGCGGCCAATGACTTCAAGACCGTCGGGCACACGGTCGACAATGCCAGTCTCGGCGGCGACTTGTTCAATCCGGAAAACCTCGGAACCTTCATCATCGACCAGATGGGCGTGTTCGGACCGATCGGATTTCTCGTGCTCGTCTTCGGCCTGGTGCCCATGCTGCGCGCGCGCGAGGGGGAGGGGTTGCGCCGCAATCTCTGGCTGCTGGCCTTCATCGTGCCGGTCATCACCATCATCGCCTTCCAGTCAGTCCTGTCGCGCGCGCATGCCAACTGGGCAGCCACGGCCTACCCGGCGGCGAGCATCCTCGTCGCCATGTGGCTCGTGCATGCCCGCAGGCGCCCTGCCCTGTGGTGGGCCATTGCCGGGCTGACAGCTTTCGCCATGCTGTTCATCCCCGACATCGCATGGGTCACCCGGCTGGCGCTTGGCGCGGCTGTCGTGCTCGCGATCATCCTGGTGGGCCTGGGGTTCCGATACCGCCCGTCCGGCTTGCTCTGGACCGCCATCGGCTTGCATGCTGGTGTTGCGGTCCTGCTGGCCGCCCTTGTCGCCAGCCCGCCTGCGGTCACGACAGCTGCCGGCCTCGACAACGCCTTCAAGCGGGTGCGTGGCTGGGAAGAGACCGCAAACGCCGTCAGGGCCATCGCCGTGCAAACCGATGCAAGTGCGATCCTCGTGGATGAGCGCGAGATCTGGCACGCGCTCGACTATTATATGCGACGGGAGCGGCCCGCGCCGCTGATCGCCTGGCGCCGGAAGGCCGGGATCCACAGTTTTTCCGAGAGCCGCGCGCTGAGCGAAGACATCGCCTCGAATGTGCTCGTGGCCAGCTACAGGTCCGGAAACCGCCCGCGTATCCGCGCCGATTTCGCCCGTTTCGAATATGTTGGGGAGGTAGACATTCCGCTCGGCACACGCACCAATGGCTGTGCAATCAATCGACGGCTGGTTTTCTACCTTGCATCCGGGCACCAGGCGCAGCTCAGGGACCAGGACTGGGAAGACCGGTTCGAAGGCCTCTCGGAACGACCCGACCCCCGGTGCCCGCCAGATTGAGGTTCAGTCCAGTTTTCCGATTTACCAGGACGGGTCGCGGCCCCAGATCTCCTCTAGCCGGTCATCGCGCCCGCATGCCTTGCGATAAAACGCATATTTGACCGGTTGTTTGCGATAATAGTCCTGATGATAGTCTTCGGCCGGGTAGAACGCGCTTTCCCCACGAATGGCCGTCACGACAGGTCGGTCCAGAAGCCCGGCTGCATCTATGGCTTGCTTTTCGGAGCGCGCAATATCCGCCTGGGTGTCGTCGCGCGCGAAGATGGCCGTAGTATAGGAATTTCCACGGTCGCAAAACTGTCCGCCGGCATCGGTCGGGTCGATATGGCGAAAGAAATACTCGACCAGTTCCTCGAAACTCACACGGGCCGCGTCGAAGGATACTTTCACCGCTTCCAGGTGGCCATCACGCGAATGCGTCTTGTAGGTCGGATCGTCCGTCTGTCCGCCAGTATAGCCCGACACGGTTTCCACGACGCCGTCGACCTTGTCGAAATCGGATTCCACACACCAGAAACAGCCGCCCGCAAAGACAGCCGTTTCGAGGTCGGCAACCGTCTTGATGGCTGCAGGCTGCCCCTGTGCGCCAGCGCCTGATGAGAAGAAGGCGAACATTGCGGCAGACAGTCCCGCAATCGCGCCAACAAATGGTGAAGAAAAAGTTCGCATTGGCGTTTTGTCTCATGAGTCGCTCAGGTAGCGGAGCATATGCGCGCGCTTTCACCCGATTGCGACCCATACTTTCAGAGAATACGGTCATGTGTCACAAGGCTGTCGCATTTTTGCAACAGTTTGGCAGGCTGCTGAAAAGCGCGCATCACGCAGTCCGTCCCTGAAGGGCACGGCCCCTCACCCAGAGCGAAGTCGAAGCGCGGCTGCGCTTTTGCGATGAGGGGTCTCAAGGGCGTCTTGTCCTTGCGAGCAGGCCTCCTCTGCCATGAGGTTCGCGATGGTGCTTGTGGGTCGCTGCTATATGAGCTTGTTTCCTCACCAGTCGCGACCCGCCGATCCCTTGAAGGCCCCATGACCACATTTCCCTTCCGCATCCATGCCCTTGACGGCGCTGCGCGCACCGGGTCGCTGGCAACCCCGCATGGCGAGATCCGCACACCAGCCTTCATGCCGGTGGGGACCGCTGGCACGGTCAAGGCGCTCTATATGGAGCAGGTGCGCGACGCCGGGGCCGACATCATCCTTGGCAACACCTACCACCTGATGCTGCGACCGGGAGCAGAGCGGGTCCAAAGGCTTGGCGGCTTGCATGCGTTTTCGCGCTGGGACGGGCCGATCCTCACCGACAGTGGCGGTTTTCAGGTCTGGTCGCTGGCGCAGCTGCGCAAGATGGACGCGGACGGCGTGACCTTCCAGAGCCATATTGACGGCTCCACCCATCGCCTGACGCCTGCGCGCA
>CAYXQV010000236.1:0-2757 GCA_964467505.1 uncultured Hyphomonadaceae bacterium
TGACGTGACCGCGCAGGCGTGAAAATTCAGTCGCCAATCCAGACCTGCTGGGCATTGACGAATTCGAGTATGCCGTGCGGGCCAAGCTCGCGGCCATAGCCCGAACGCTTGATACCGCCACTCGGCAGGCGCGGGTCGGTCTTCACGATACCATTGATCGCAACCTGGCCGGCCTCAATCTGGCTGGCCATGACCTCGGCGCGTTGGGTGTCACCGGTCCATATGCTGGCGGCAAGGCCATATTCGGTGTCATTGGCCAGGCTGAGGGCATGTTCGGCACTTTCAGCGCGGATGACCGCGGCAACAGGGCCGAAGGTCTCCTCGCTGAAGGCGCACATGCCCGGTGTGACATCGGCAAGCAGCGTGACAGGATAGAAATAACCCGGCCCCACCGGCATTTCGCCGCCAAGGACAAGCCTGGCGCCCTGCCTGACGGTCTCGCTGACCTGGCGGTGCAGTTCATCTCGCAGGTCCGCGCGGGCAATCGGGCCGACATCGGTTTCCATGTCAGCCGGGTCGCCGACTTTCAGAGCGCGAAGCTCATCGCAGAGTTTTTCGATGAAGGTTTCGTAGACCGCCCCCTCCACGATCAGGCGCTTTGCCGCAATGCAGGACTGGCCGGCATTGATGATGCGCGAGATTTTCAGCACGCTGGCAGCCGCATCGAGATCGCAATCGGCCAGGATGATGGACGGGTCTGAGCCGCCAAGCTCCAGAACCGCCGGCTTGATCTCAGACGCGGCAATCGAGGCGACCGCGCTGCCGCCACGGCTGGAGCCGGTAAAGGAGACCGCCTGCACCCGCCGGTCGCGGATCACCGGCTCGACATCAGGTGTTTCAAGCATCAGCGCATCGAAAAGGCCATCTGGCGCGCCGACATCCCGGAACACTTGCGCAATCGCCTGCGCACAGCCTGGCACATGCGGGTCATGCTTCAACAGGCAGGTATTGCCGGCCATCAGCGCAGGTGCGCAGAAGCGGAAGGCCAGCCAGAAGGGCGCATTCCAGGGCAGGATGGCGAGGACCAGGCCAAGCGGAAGATGCTGGACATATGACAGGCGCGCATCCGATGCGATCACCTGGCGGGCCAGATAGCGCTCGGCATGCTCGGCATAATGCTCCGCGCACCAGGCCGCCTTGTTGACCTCGCCGACGGCCTCCTTTGCCGGCTTGCCCATTTCCTGCGTCATCAGCGGGGCCAGCACGTCCACCTGCTCGCGCATGTGAGCAGCGACAGCCTTCAGCAGGCGTGCGCGTTCTTCGAAGCCGGTCTTGCGCCATTCGGCAAACGCGCCTTGCGCCGCCGCCAGCTTGCCTTCAAGCGCCTCGGCAGTTTCGACAGGGACTTCACGGACGGTTTCGCCCGTTGCCGGATTGATTGCTTTCAGCATGTCGTCTCTCTTTCGAATGTTGCGTGGTCGCCAGCGCAGGATTACTGCGCAGCTGCGGTCTCGCCCTTGCCGTTTCCGGTCCTGGCGGCCTGCGGCTTGGGCCTGGCAGAGCCGGCGTCCGGCTTGACAGTGAAATCACGGTCCAGCGTGAAGAAGCTCTCGCAACCATCTTCCGTGATCCGGATCGTGTCGGAGATGCCGACGGTCTTGTTGCCGTCAACACCCCAGAGCCAGGGGATGAAGTGGAAGGTCATTCCGGGTTTCAGCACACTCGGGCTGCCCTGCATCAGCGACAGGATATAGCCCTCGTCCCAGCTTGGCGGAAAGGCGATCCCGATGGAATAGCCCGAACGGGTGATCAGGTTTCCGCCGTGGTTTCCGGTGGCGAGAATGTCGCGGACAATCTTGTCGGCATCCGACACGGTCAGGCCGGGCTGGAGATAGCGGGCAAGTTCGTCCAGCGCATGTTTCATTGTCTCCTGGGCGCTCTCCATGCTGGCCGACAACTCGCCCAGCACAACGGTGCGCATCATGGCGGTGTGATAGCGGCGATAGCATCCGCCAAGCTCCAGGAAGACATGCTCGCCGGCCTCGACCTTGCGCCCTTCCCAGGTCGCGTGCCCGATCATGGTGCGTGGCCCGGATGTGACATAGGGCAAGACTGCAGGCGGCTCGCCGCCGGCGCGGAACATCGCGTCACAAATGGCTCCGGCAATCTCGTTCTCGGTCACGCCCGGCGCGCACGCTTCGATGCCGGCTTTCATTCCGGCCTCGGTGGCCCTTGCCGCCTTCGCCATCACCTCGATTTCCGCGTCGGACTTGCACACGCGCCCTTCCTCGACAATGCCGAAACAGTCCAGCAGCCGCGCGACCGGCATCGCCGTCAGGATCCGGTCCTGCTGGTAGGCGGGCAGGAAATAGGAATTGCGCTCATAGCCGATGGTCCCGTCCGAGAGGCCGGCATCGCGCAGGGCTTCGGTCAGCGTCTGGATTGCATCGCCATTGTCGGCATAGGGCCGGGTCTTCTCGACCCATGTGCGCGCATGGACATTGGATTCCTCCATGTTGCGCGTGACGAAGAAGGCTTCCCCGTCCTGGGGCACGACAAGCGCCTGAAAGAAGGAATAGCCGGTCGTCTGATAGTCCGTCAGGTACATCAGGTTTTCCGGGTCGCAGATGATGACGGCATCCAGCCGGCGCTCACGCATTCGCGATTTCAGCTCGTCCAGCCGGCGGTTATATTCTTCCGCCGGAAAGGTCATGTCGTCGCGTTGCTTCATGACTTTGCCGCCACCGCTGCATCGAGGATGTCGAAGGCTTCGGTCAGGTCGCCATCCGGCGTTGTCAGCGGCGGGATGCATTTCAG
>CAYXQV010000236.1:2857-4042 GCA_964467505.1 uncultured Hyphomonadaceae bacterium
GCACGCAGGCTGTCGAGCGGATGTTCCAGCGACATGCGCGTGGCGTGGTTGAGCGGCACGCCGGCAGCTTTGCGGAAATAGGAATTGGCCGTCATTGCCAGCGAGCCCAGCGTCATGCCGTGAAAACCGTGCGTGAATGCCATGATTTCCGTGCGGCCGGTGACCAATCGGGCGAGTTTCAGAGAGGCTTCGACCGCATTTGTCCCGGTCGGCCCGGTGAATTGCATGCGGTAATCCATACCGCGCGGTTTCAGGATGATCTCGGCAAAGGCTTCCAGGAAGTCGCGCTTGGCCGTCGTGGCGGTATCGAGGCTGTGGGGTATGCCGTCGGCATTGATGAACTCGATCAGTGCGTCCTTCATCTTCGGGTTGTTGTGCCCGAAATTCAGCACGCCCGCACCGCCGAAAAAGTCGATATAGGACCTGCCGTTTTCATCCACCTGGCGGGCATTCGATGCGGATTTGAAGACCGTAGGATAGGTGCGCACGTAGCCGCGAACTTCCGACTCCCAGCGATCAAAGGTTTCAAGGCCTGTCTGTGGGTGTCCGTCCATGTCGGTGTCCTTTCAGCATGAATTCCGAGGTGTCAGTTGCCGGGCGTATCTCCCGGCAGAGGGGCTCCCGCGAGCTGCGCGAAGACGCGCGTGACCACCGGGATCAGGCGGTCATTGAAGTCATAGCGCGGGGAGTGGCAGGGAACGGCGTGCTGCATCTGTCCGTCATCGCTGCCGATAAGGGCAAAGGCACCAGGAACCTGCGCGAGGTAATAGCTGAAATCCTCCGATGCCATGATCGGGACCGGTACAGCTTTATCGTGCCAGTCCGTGCCGAGTTCGGCTGCCAGCGCGGCGCGCATCTCACCGGCCGGGCCGACATGGTTCACGGTCGCTTCATAGCGCGGGAAAATTCCGGTTTCGGCCTCCACGCCATGAGCGCGCGCGGTGGATGAGGCGATCTCTTCGATCAGCGTGTTGATCACCTCGCGATCGGCGGCCTCTGCGATGCGGATCGAGCCCCCGATAATCGCATCGTCGCGGATCACAGTGTCGGAACTCTTCGCGTCAATCGAGGTGATCGAGACGACGGCGGCATGCTGGGGCGCAAGCCGGCGCGAGATGATCTGCTGGAGGGCCACGGTAATGGCAGCGGCGGCAAGCACGGGGTCGCGCGTCTTTTCCGGCTGGC
>CAYXQV010000237.1:0-3991 GCA_964467505.1 uncultured Hyphomonadaceae bacterium
CATTCGTAATGCGGGGGTCGGGGGTTCAAGTCCCTCTTGCGGCACCATAGCCCTCCTGTCCGGTTCGGAGCAGAAGTGTAACCCATCTCTCCGGAACAATCTGTTACTCATGTCTCCGGACCGGACACATGAAACTGTTGGCGATCCCGACTGGATTCGAACCAGTGACCTACAGATTAGGAATCCAGTCAGAGGGGTGAATCGCGTTCCATGATGTTCCAAAAACCTGAGTGTTTTTAACACATTGGTAGAATCGTGTTCAAGCCCGTTTCATCCCATTCCAGCAAAAAGTTACCGCGGTTACCACGGCGCGGTTACCATGACGCCGGCGTCATTTTTTGTCTTGCAGGAACCTGAGGTGTTTGATCCGGCTCAGGGCTTGTCAGGAAACAGGCCCGGCATCCAGCGCGCGGAAAGCTTCGCGGGAAAGGCAAGGCGAAGGGGCGCTCGTGAGGTTGGCGATGCCAGGACGCCTCGATCGAGCAGGGCCGACGTCACACGCCGCGACTGGCGATCACCCACCGAGAGAAGGCCTGCGACTTCGCCCCGCGAAAGCTGTCCGCGATAAAGCAGTGCCTCAAGGACGAGCGTCGATTTCGGCGGCAGGCGGTCGCCGCGGATTTCTTCCTCGGCCCAGATGAGGATACGGTCGCGCAGCCTGCCGGGTTGGATGAGCTCTTCCATGAAGCTGACCTGGTCCAGGCAGACCTCAAGAAAGAAGCGGGCAAACTGGGCCAGCGAGGTCTCGCTCAGCGAGCCGCGACCATCCCGGTCCCCTCTTCGCGGGTCATCGCACGCCTGAAGATGGGCCTTGTAGTCAGCTTCGCGGCGCGCAAGGCCGCGGGCTGCCGACCAGATGCCGCCCGTATCGACAGCCTCGCGGAGCATCGCATGCGACATGAGACGCGCCACCCGGCCGTTGCCATCGGTGAAGGGATGGATCCAGAGCAGCCGGTGGTGTGCGGTTGCTGCAGCAATCACCCGGTCGACCCGGCCCAGATTCCGATAGGCGGCATCGAACCTTGCCAGAAAGCGCGGCACGGCACCGGGACTGATTGCGACATGCCTGCCGACCTGAACGTCGCGCTGACGAAGACCGCCAGGCACGACGCGCACGCGGTCTCCGGTTTCAGGGTTTTCGGCCCAGAGCAGGTCATCTGGCAGTTTCTCGCAAAAGCGCCTGTGGATCTCGACGGCGGCTTCCGAGCTTGCCGGAGGTCCGACGATTCCGCCGTCATCGATCCAGAACTGGACCTCGATATGGGCTCTCGCCTCCAGTTGCAGATCACGCTTCCTCGGATCGAGGCTGAAATCTCGGTTCATCGCCCGTTCGATATCGACAGGGTGCGTGTCATGCCCTTCGATCAGGTTGCTGTAATAACAGTTCATCGCCCGAACGAGATCGGACAGGGCTTTTGCGACCCCGTCAGGCAGGCTACGCCGCAAGCCCGCAGACCGTTCGGCAAGCTCGAGCGTGAGGTCGGCAAGCTCTTCCCGCATAGGACTGGAGCTGCCGACAAGCATGGGCTCCATTGCACCGACGGTTTCACCGCGATCCTCTACCGGAACGGAGTCCGCTTCTGTGTCCGGTTTTATCGTGTTCATATATCCTGTATTTATTGATGTTATAGTCCTGATGACGATGAAAGGCAGCATGCACCAAGTCCGGTTTCGTCGCCAGACCAATTGTCGTCTGGAGAGACGCCAGAGCGTTGGTGTTTCTGACCCAACGAAACCCGGTAGCGTCCCATCACGTAGTGTAAATCGTGCACGCCGCCTCGGCTGCGGTGATGTGTTCAGTTGCCCACGCCGGGCAGACTGAGAACAGGGTTATCGACTATTCGGTCGAGACTTTCCAGTGACATGTATCGCCGGGCGAGGGCCCACTCGTCATTTTGCTCCAGCAGCAGTGCGCCGACAAGGCGAATGATGGCGGCATCATTTGGGAGTGAAGGCATGACTGCCACCGGTCCGAAGGAATGCCTGAACGCCGACGACATTGGTACGCCGCTTGATCTCCTTGTTGAGCCGTTCGAGCGGGTTGGTCGAGTGGATCTCTCGTCCAGTGTTCCTTCGGGAAGGCCATATAGGCCAGCACGTCCTCCTCGCTGGTATCCATCAGGTCAGCCACGGCCGGGAACCGGTCACGCAGGCTGTCAGAGACCGTGCGCCATTGCTCGCGCGCGGCGTCCTGGGTCTCCTGAACGAACACTGTTTTCACCAGCGCCGTCACTGCGGGCCGGTGGGTCTTGCCGACCCGGCCGAGGAGGTTGCGCATCCAGTGCACGCGGCATCTTTGCTGGCTGGTGTTCAGAACCTTCGTGGCGGCTGCGCGCAAGCCCTTGTGATCGTCGGCAATGACGAGCTTCACGCCGCGCAGGCCGCGTGCTGTCAGGGACCGCAGGAAGTCCTTCCAGAAGGGTGAGGCGGAAAAAGAAATCGGGGATGGGGCCCCGATTTCCCGCCGAACGCTTCGGATTCTCCGGTGGCAAGGCCGAGGACTTCGCGCTTGCCTTCGGCATTGGCTCCGACAGCCACTATCGCAGCGGTCGAGACAATCCGTCCGCCCTGCCGGCTTTTGATGTATGTGGCATCGATCCAGAGATAGGGCCGTTGACCCCGCCGGATGTCCCCCGGACATCCGGGAGTTCGCTCCAGTGGAGCGAATTCATGGGGATCAACCCTTCGATCGGGCGGTTCAGGAAGGCCTGTACCCGTTCGTCGATCTCTTCGCACAAGACGGACACCTGGCTTCTGGAGATGCCGGTGCCACCCATCGCCTTGACCAGCTCATCAACAGCGCGCGTCGAGATATCCTTGATATCGTTCGTCGGCTTACGCGGCCTTCGGCCACGGCCCTCCTCGCCCTGGATGACGGCTGTGAATGCCTTTTCGGCGGTCCGGCGCGGCTCGAGGAGTGAGTGCCCGGTGCCGAAGGCATTGATCGATCCGGGGGATCGATCAAAGGGCCGAACGGAAAGTAGGCTCCCTTGCGCAGCTTCGGGATATCGAGATCGATCCGGCCAGCACGGGTTTCCCAAGCCCGTTCGCGGTAACCATTCCTGCAGGTCTTGCGATCTGCGGAGCGGGCACCGGGAGCTGCGCCCGTGCGCGCCTCCACTTCCATCTCCATCAAACGCCCGGCCGCAAAGGCCAGCATGTCGCGCACCAGATCACTGTCGGCGCTCTGGTCAATCAGCTCGAACAAAGCCAATCTGTCTTCGGTCATCGTGTGAGGTCCTTCTGGTTGTTGTCAGCAACCACAGCCTCGACGGATTCGAGCACGATGACCTTCCTCAGGTCGAATTTACACCATGTCCCGGGACGCTACCGTTTTCTGGGTTCAGCGGGGCGAACAGGTCCTGCAAGGTCGCCTCGTCCAGCAGGCTTTCCGAAGCGGCGCCGCTGTCGTCAAACAGCGCATCGGCCAGCGCCTGTTTGCGCGCCTGCATGTCGAGGATCCTTTCCTCCACTGTGCCGGCGGCCACGAGCCGGTGGACAAAGACCGGCTTGTCCTGCCCGATCCGATGGGTGCGGTCCATTGCCTGGCGCTCGACCGCCGGGTTCCACCATGGATCATAGAGGATCACCGTGTCGGCCTCGGTCAGGGTCAGACCAACGCCGCCCGCCTTGAGGCTGAGCAGGAACACCGCCGCTTCCCCTTGCGCGAAGCTGTCGAGGACCTCAGCGCGATACTGCGTCTTCCCCGTCAGGGTCAGATGGGAAATGCCGGCCTCGGCCAGATCAGCCTCGATCAGGCGCAGCATCTCGACGAATTGCGAGAAGACGAGCACGCGCCGACCCTCTGCGACCAGTTCGCCAAGCAGGTCGCGCAATCGCGCGCGCTTGGCGCTGTCGGTCACCGATCGCGCCGCTTCGGTCTTGACCAGCGCAGGGTCGCAACAGACCTGCCGCAGCTTGAGCAGCGCATCCAGCACCGTGATCCGCGCCGCCGCCAGCCCGCGCTTGCCGATCGCTTCGCGCACGCGGG
>CAYXQV010000238.1:0-3988 GCA_964467505.1 uncultured Hyphomonadaceae bacterium
CCCAGAAACGACCCGTCCGTTCTGGACCCGACGCGCGATCCGGTGCGCTTCAGGCCGCTGGAGGCGATGCGGCGGATGCAGAAACTGATCGCCGACAAGGAAGACACCGAACAGGTTTTCCACATCATCACAGCGCTGAATGGCGATCACATCTGGAAGGAGCTGAACGGTTTCGCCGCGACCGAGGCCGGGCGTGCGCGAATGCGCGAGCGGGCCTATCTGCCGCCGATGCTCGACGACCATGAGACGCTGATGCAGCTGCCGGAAGGCAGTGTCGGGCGCGCCTATGTTGCGTTCATGGAGCGCGAGGGGCTGAGCGCCCAGGGACTGGTTGACGAGTCGGAAAAACACTTCACCCAGCGTCATGACGACCTCGTCCAATGGTATGGCAATCGCAAGCGCGACACGCATGACCTGTTTCATGTGCTCAGCGGCTATGGGCGCGATGCGCTGGGCGAGGCGAGCCTGCTGGCCTTCACCCACAGCCAGAGCGGTGGTGGGCGCGGGGTGATCTTCATTTCCTATATGGGCTGCCGGCAGATCCGAAAGGCCGTGCCGCGCGAGATCGACGTCATGGCCTGCTTCCATGAGGGCCGGCGCAATGGCAAGGCGGCGCAGAGCATCGTCGCGCAGGATATTCCGGCCCTGCTGCAAGAGCCACTGGACGCGGCGCGCGAGCGGCTGGGTATCGTCAAACCGGTTGCCTATCGCCACGCGCTGGCGCAGATCGCCGAGCTTGGCGATACATGTGAACTTTTGGCTGCGGCATGATTTTTCTTGTCCGGCATGGCGAGGCCGCTGCCGGCTGGGGCGATGCGCTTGATCCGGGGCTGAGTGATCTTGGCCACCGCCAGGCTGCAGCCGTGGCAAAGCAATTGCGCGAGGCGGGCGCTGTCGCCGCAATCAAGAGCCCGATGCGGCGCTGCCAGGAAACCGCAGCGGCATTTGAAAACCTGCTCGCCATCAAGGCGCCGATCGACCCGCGCGTCTCCGAAATCGACACGCCTGAGGGCCTTTCCGATCGCGCCGCCTGGTTGAAAACCGTGATGGGCGGGCGCTGGGATGAGGCTGGCCATGATTTCACGCCCTGGCGAAGCGCTGCGCTGGAGGCCGTGCGCGCCCTGCCGGACGGCACGGCAGTCTTCAGCCATTTCATCGCGATCAACGCCATTGCCGGCCTGCTCGAAGGGCGCAGAGATGTCATTGTCTTTCGCCCCGGACATTGCTCCGTGACACGGCTGGAGCGTGACGGCGAGACGCTCAAAGTGGCCGAATGGGGCAGCGAAGCCGCGAGCCGGGTGTTGTAAGGGCCGGCTCGCGGCAAAGGGGGCCGCCGGAAATTCCTGCGCCCTGCCACGCAGCCCGCCGGTCACTCGCAGGCGCCGGTGCGGCGAATCTCGCTCTCGGCGATGATCTGTATTTCCGATCCATCCAGCCGGCGCCCGGAAAGCTCCATGCGGGTTTCGGCCCTGTGTCCTGCGTCGAGGCGCGCAGCGCTCATGGATCCGTAGAAACTGGCTTCCTCGCGCCGGCAGGTCAGCACGAAGGACATTGAACTGGAGTCCCGGTTCACATCTGTCACTTCACACCCCGCCCCGGCAAGGTCGCTGGCAGACAATTCGGGACGCTCGACACCGATGCAACGCGAATGCGAAGCGGTGACCTCTGGCAGGGGTGAGCGGGTCCCCGCCACCAGTCGATAAGCCTGGATACGGCTGTCGGATTGCCACATGCCCGGCGCCACGGCGAGGCCGTCAGCAAGCACCTGGCATGGCAGGCCAAACCATACCAGCGCGCAAAAGATCACCCTCATCACTCACCTGCTTTCCGGGGGCTTCCCAGGCTCCCTGAAGCGGCAGGCCCCCTCGAACCTGCACCAGCACCGCCTGTGCGATCAGCAATCGCCCGTGCGGGTGCCCTTCACCGTACCGCTGACCTGCATCGTCATTCCCTGGCCGCTGCCGGTCATGTTGAAATCGCCGCTTGTCGAAGTGCCGTCGCCATTGCGCGACATGTTCATGTCGCCAGCCATGGTCATGCCATTCTGGTTACACGACAGCGTGAAACTGAGCTTGCCAGCAGAACTGCGGACATCAGAGACCTCGCAGCCCTCCTGGGCGATCTCTTCAGGATCAAGCGTGGCATCCTCGGCGGAAATGCACTCCTCGCGCGTCTGCGTCTGGCCTGGAACCGGCATAGACTGGCCGTTCAGGTCCATACTTGCGGAAACCGTGGTGTCGAATGCCCACATTCCCGGCTTGATTGTCAGACCCTCGCTGCTGGCACCTGAAACCAGACAAACAGCGGCGACAGACATTATGATCGAACGCATCAGACGTCCCCTTTCCTGCATTGGCTATGAACAGATATTAATGCAGGTTCGCCTTCACGGCGATAGTTAAACACACAAAAACCCTTTGGCGCGTGAATTCTCCAAAAAGGCGAAACCTGCTGGCAAAGTTCTAGTAAAAATCCGGGGCCCTGAAGACATCCTCATCGAGTTCCCCTTCCCATTTCGCGACCGCAGTCGCCACGGCGGCATCGCCTGTGACATTTGTCAGCGTGCGCATCATGTCCAGCAGCCTGTCAAAGGGCAGGATAAAGCCAATGATCAGGAAGGCCTGCGCCTCCGGGATGCCGACCTGCGATAGCGCAAGTCCCGACAGGAACAACCCTGCACTGGGGATACCGGCCGCACCGATCGAGACCAGTGTCGCCATCAGCGCGATCAGCACATATTGCGACAGGCTCACATCAATGTTCATCGCCTGTGCCCCGAACAGGGCCACCATGCCGATATAGATCGCGGTGCCGTCCATGTTGATGGTCGCGCCGAGCGGCAGGACCGATCCGGCCACCGCCTTGTCGATGCCGAGGTTTTCCTCCGCGCATGTGATCGTCACCGGAAGCGTTGCAGACGAACTGGCCGTCGAATAGGCCACAGCCTGCGCATCGGTAACGCCGCGATAGAATGGGATGAGCGGCAGGCGCAACACGCCCTTGATGATGATCAGGCCATAGGTGATCACAATGTGCAATATGCAGGTCAGGTAGAGCGCGATTGCCAGCGTCCCGAGGCTCTGCAGCACGCCGAGCCCATTGGCCGCCATGGTCGTCGCCATGAGGGCGAACACGCCGAAAGGCGCGGTTTCCATGACAATCTCCGTGACCTTGAGCATCGCTTCGGAGGCCCCGTCAAACCAGTTCGCGACCGGCTTTGCGATATCGCCCGCCATCAGGATGCCGACCCCGAACATGATCGCAAAGAAGATGATCGACAGGATATTGCCCGTGGCGAGCGCTTCGATCGGATTGGTCGGCACGATGGCCAGCAGGCGATCGACAAAACCGCCCGCCTCGGCCGCGCTGGAGCGCACCGCTTCCATGCGCGAGACATCGGCGCCTTCGAATGTCTCGGAGCTGAGGCTGGCGCCCGGCCGGAAGATGCTCGCCATGATGAGGCCGAGCGTCACCGCTATGGATGTGGTGGCGAAATAGAGCGCGATGGTGCGCGCCCCGAGGCTGCCAAGGCGCTTGGGATCGCCCATGGCAATGATGCCTGAAACCAGCGTGAAGAAGATCAGCGGAACAATCAGCATCCGGATCAGGCGCAGGAACAGCTCGCCCACCCACGCGATCCAGGTGTCGGCAAACGCGCCGGCCGCGTCCGCGCCCATGCCCTGGCGCAGGGCAAGGCCCGTTGCAATGCCAAGCACAAGGGCAAGAATTACCCGTTTCCAGAGTTGGATCTCGAACCAGGTCCGCATATTTTAAGCCCTCACTTTGCTGCAGCCGAGCCTGACAGGCTTTCTGAAAAACCCATCTTCAGCCTTTCGTCATCTGTTTCAAGACAGTCCTTCCCATCCCAACCGCCCCGGACCTGATCCGGGGTCTCTCGCGTGCGGGCCAGAAACAGGCAGATCCCGGGTCAAGCCCGGGACAGTCGGATGTCCGGGGGCGTCTCAGAAACAGTCCCTTTGCGCTTTTC
>CAYXQV010000239.1:0-3977 GCA_964467505.1 uncultured Hyphomonadaceae bacterium
CAGGCAACCGCATGAGCTTTGCCGGTGTTCGCAGGCCTGAAGACCGCACCGCGGTAATCGCTTATATCATGGCAGAGTCCGGCTACGAGGCGGGCGAATAGACCACAATTCGCTGGTGCATTGCCGGTTGGCCCCCGCTCAAGGCTTTAGCAGGCTGCTGAAAAACCCGTCTTCTGGTTTTCCTCGTCCTTTTAAGGCTCGCTTCGCTCGCACCTCGCCGATGAGGAAAACCAACGAGGTTCCTCATCTAAGAGGAGTGGCCCATTTGGGCCGCGTCTCGAAGGATGGGCCCCGTGAGCTGGTTTTTCAGCAGCCTGTTAGAACCGGCGGGCAATCGCAATGACGAGCCCTGATTCGTCAAACCGGCCGCTGAGTTCCTCGCGCCATGCAAGAGACAGGTCGAGCGGGCCGGTTCGCCAGAGCAGGCCGGTCTCGATCTTGTCGGACCGCGCGCTCTCGCTGCCGCGCTCGAACCAGAACTGATTGGTCAGAAACAGGTTCGGGGCGATCTCCTGCGCGCCGCCGATTTCCACCCTGTCGCGCCAGCAGCCTTCGGCATGCAGCCGGGTGGCCGCATCAGCAAAGACATACCAGTCGGTTCCGCTCCAACTTCCCGACATACCCGAACTCAGCCGCGCCTCACCGCCAAGCTGGTCGCATCCGCGCACCCCGCCAATCGCCGCACCATGCACCGCGCCAATTTCCGCTGACACAATAAGGGCGTCACGCCTGAACAGGTTCCGGCGCAGGGTGGCGCGAAACCCTTCGGCATTGAAATCGCGATTGCCGGGAAAACGGACCTGTTCGGCCTTTACGGTCAATGTCCAGCTGTCATTGAGCCCATATTCGCCATAGCCATCATAGCGCACAGCATCGAGCCCACTGACATTTTCGGCAGCGACAGCGCCGCGGCCATAGCCTTCTCCGGCTGCGCGCACCCATGGCCCTGCCAGGGCCGGTTCGCACAGCGCAATTCCGAGCAATGCCGCCACTGACCCACGCATGAGGCAACTCTAGCGGGGATGAACGGCGCGTCCATCAACCCAAGCGCGAAGCGCACGGCTATCTCCTGCCGGACCCGCCAGCCAGTTCCGCAAGCCAAACCCGCCAGAACGATTAGAGGCGATAGCGGATCTGGTCAGCCCAGAAGCGTTCGAGGCGGGACAGAGACTTGTTGAGCTGGCTGAGATCGTCGGCGCGCATGCTTGCGGTCGGCTCGAGCGCCTGCGCCTGGCGGTCGAAGAGTTTCGACACACGCTTGCGCACCTTGAGACCGCGCTCGGTGAGACGCAGATGGATCGTCCGCTTGTCAGCCTCAGACCGGCGCTGGGTGAGATATCCGCCTTCCTGGAGCTTCTTGACATTGTAGGACAGGCTGGTTCCGGCAAAGGCACCGCGTGCGCGCAGAACCGAGGCCGGGGTCTCACCGACACCAATCTCGTAGAGCAGGAGCGCCTGGACACCCGTCAACGAGCGCTCGCCCGCACGTTCGAGGTCATCCTTGACCACGTCATGCAGCCGGCGATGGGCCTGTTCGAGAAGCGTCAGGGATTTCAGGAAGTCTGTTTCGGCCTGAAGGGCATCATTTTCCTCAGGCGCCGTGTTATCTTGTGTCATTGCCATCACCACTCAACTTTTGTTGTAGTTTGAGAGGATATACGCGACGGTCGCTGATTATTCGTTAAACACAGCCTGCGATTATCGGCGATGGGTTAACGCCGCATACCGATGAGTTGATGATTGAAGCCAGGTCGGGCAGATCAGCCGCGCCCGAGCGGTGTGCCGCGAGCGGCCCAGGCTGCCAGCTCGCCATCTGCAAAAGCGACCGTGGCGCGCCAGTCCTTCTCCAGCCGCTGCAGCACATAGGCCGCCCGCCAGCTGACAATCGGTGCTCCAGACGGATCTAGCATCCGGTCAGCCACGGTAATCGCCGCGCCTGTCTCGCTCATGGCCATCACATCGACCAGTCTGCGCTCGGCGCATGCAACCTGCTGGCGCTCATAAAAGCCGAGCAGCGCATTCGTATTGCGCGAGAAGCGTTCCTCGCTGTCGAAGACAATTCGCCCGCCAGCCTGAAAGATCAATGCCGGGAAGCTCCAATGGGCAGCGACCTGATCGGCATCGCCGGTGTTGAAAGCCTCGATATAACTGGCGCACCACGCTTCGATTTCACCGCGATCTGCCATCAGAAGGTCAGCTCGTCTTCGCCAAGTGGCTCGAAATAGCGCGCCACCTGCGCGTCACTGACATCCTCTATCCGGCCCGGCGACCAGACCGGCTGGTTGTCCTTGTCGATGATGACCGCGCGCACGCCTTCCAGGAAATCGGCGCTCTGCACCTTTCGCCAGCCGATCCGGTATTCCATCCGCATATTCTCGCGGAAATCCTCAAGCCGCGCGCCCTCTCGCAACTGGCGCAAGGCGACCTTCACGGTCTCGGGCGACTTCGAACGCAGGATGGCGAGTTGCTCACCGGCCCAGGGATCAGCGCTCGCATCAAGAGCCTCGACGATCTCTTCGGCGCTGTCTCCAGCAAAACAGTCATTTATCGTGGCCATGTTCGGTTCGAAACTGCCCGTAGGAACAGTGTGGCTGACACCGGCGAGGATTTCGTTGACGAGTTCTGCCGCGCCGCCGGAAAAATCAGCCTGGCGCAACTGCGCGCGCAGGTTCGCCAAAAGCTCGGCCGGCAGGTAATGCGTTGCCACGCGGGCGGCTGCGACATCCATTCCCTTCAGGCGCGCACCTGTCAGCGCAAGCCAGGTGCCCAGCCGCCCGCGCAGGCGCGGCAGGAACCAGCCGCCGCCAACATCGGGAAACAGGCCGATTCCTGTCTCGGGCATGGCGAACACCGTGTTCTGCGTCGCGATGCGGTGGGTGCCATGCACTGAAAGGCCGACACCTCCGCCCATGGTCACACCGTCAAGAATGGCGATATAGGGTTTGGGAAACGCCTTGATTTCCGCGTTCATGCGATATTCTGCCGCGAAGAAGGCACGCGCCTCGTGCCCGTCACCCGCTCCGCTCTCGGCCAGCATCCTGATATCCCCGCCCGCGCAGAATCCGCGTGTGCCCTCGCCATGGTCCACCAGGACGACAGCCACGCCGTCATCATCGCGCCAGCCCACGAGCGCCGTGCGGATCTGCTCGCACATTTGCTGGTTGAGCGCATGCAGCGCCTGCGGGCGATTGAGCGTTATGCGGCCTATCGCGCCATCCTGGGCGATGATCACCGGTTGTGTCATTGGCGAGGCTCCCGAACTTCAATTTTCCTGTTCTTGCATTCACACAGTTGCGTCATGCGTCCGAGGCAGGCAAGTGAAGAGTGTCGATGGGTGTGGCCAGGCACGCGTGGTCCGGTATACCCTCACATGTTCAATGGGAGGATCCTGAAGCCATGAACCGTATCGCAAGACTGTCTGTTGTCACCGCCGCCGCAGCAGCGCTCGGCCTGCCTGCGCTCGCCCAGGATGCCAGCAGCCTTTTCCGCCCCGTCTCCGTCCAGATGCAGCCCGCGCCATTCGAGCAGGTCCGCGACAAGTGGGGCTTCAGCTCGGATGCCTGCAAGCAGGCGGCCTGGCAGATCGGCGAGGGCGAGTTTACCACCGGCACCGTCGGCGCCAGCTGCACATACGACCCCGAGGCGGTCGAAGCCAGCGCCAACCGTTCCGGCCTGGTGTCGATTTATGACACCAGCGCCGAATGCGAATTCAATGACGAAACCTCGACATGGAATTACACTTTCATGCTGAGCAAGGCCGGCGACACGCTCTGGGTCGTTGGCTCCAAAGGGCTCTCACGCACGCTCAAGCGTTGCTCGACTATCGAGGAACCCGATTCGGAAGAAGGCGAGGAATAACCCCCGCGCGCCCACCTGTCAGTTCAACGCGCAGCCCTCGATGGTGATGCGGTGCATGATACGCCGCTGGCCGTGATAATCATTCAGCGCCCAGTGCCAGGTGGAGCGGTTGTCCCAGA
>CAYXQV010000240.1:0-3972 GCA_964467505.1 uncultured Hyphomonadaceae bacterium
GCCTGGCGGTTGGTTTTGGTGCGCTCATGATGTCAGGGGCCTGGGCGCAGGACGCTCCGGTCACAGAGAGCGAAGACGCTGAAGCGCGTCAGGAAACGATCATTGTGACGGGTCGCGCCGCGGAACTCTATCGCGTCAACGAGACCTCAACGGGTAAACTGCCGACCGAGCCGCTCTCCTCAAGCCTGAACATCGCCGTCATCACTGATGAGCTGATCGAGGACCAGGGCGCGCGGTCCTCCCAGGACCTTTACCGCAATCTCTCCGGCGTGTCGGTGTTCAGCTATGCGGGCGTCACGGCGCGAGGGTTTCGCCAGGAGGAGATCTTCTTCGACGGGCTTCGCGGCGACCCGTATGCCGGCTTTTCGGTGCCGCAGCTTTTCAATGTCGAGCGGCTGGAATTCCTCAAGGGACCGGCCGGTATGCTCTACGGTCCTGGCGCGCCGGGCGGTCTGTTCAACTACATCACCAAGAAGCCATCGGACGAGTTTGATGCCCTCGCCTCGCTCATTGTCGGTTCGGAAGCCCGGTATGGCGCCTCATTGGAAATGACCGGCGCGCTCACGCAGGGCGGTCCTGCCGGTCGGTTCGGGCTTTTCTATGAGGACCAGAACACGCCGCGCCGGAATGCCGGCAGCGAGATCTTTATCGGTGATGCAGGGCTCGGCTTCGACCTTGGCTTTGCCGACCTCACCCTGCAGGTCTCCCACTACGATCAGGACCTTGCGGCGAACCGCCTGCGCGGTGTTCCGGTTAATGAGCTCGGAAATTTCATCACCGACCGACGGTGGAACCATAACGAGCCTGATGATTTCCTCCGGCTGAGCTCGACTGTCTATCAGGCGCAGCTTGACGGTGAACTGTTCGACAGCCTCGTCTGGGACGCTGGCATCCGCTTCAACGACCGAGAGGAAACCCAGCAATATCACGAGCCCCGCGGGCTTTTCCCGCGCCAGGATGCGGCCGGCAATTTCCTGGATGCCGATTTCAACATTGTCGCGGATCCGGCCGATGCTGAAACTGTCATGGTCCGCGAGTATCGCGACCAGTTGCGAGATGGAGAGAGCCTCTCCGTGGGCGCCAATGCCGTCTGGTCGGCCGAAATCGGTGGGTTCGAAAACCGCTTCCTCTTTGGTGCTGACTACTACTCGGATGAGTACCTTCTTGTTTATGACCGCGCCCGTAGTGACAATGTCTCGCGTCCAACCGGGGGCCCCAACCCGCTTGGATTACTTGATCCGGCCTATGGCAATTCCGACCGGTCGACCTACGTGCTTAGCGCCCCGTTTGGCGACCGGACCTTTGAGCAAACGCGCCTTGGTGCCTATGCGCTGAACGAGATCACGCTTGGCCAGTTCATCCTGACGGGTGGCCTGCGATTTGACCAGTTCGAGGACTCTCAACTCACTGTTCGCGGAGACCAGTCCCAGTTCGTTGAGGCCGATGATGATGCCGTCACCTACCGACTTGGCGCAGTTTACCGCCTTACAGATGAAGCCTCCTTCTACGCTCAGGCCGCCGACAGTTTCGTGCCGGCATCGGGTGCGGACCGGAATGGCAACCTTCTCGACCCCGTGCGCGGCGATATCCTCGAAGGCGGACTGAAGCTCGGCCTCATGGATGGGCAGGTGCAGGCCACAGCCGCGATCTACCAGATCAAGCAGACCAATCTGCCGCAGGTTGACACCGATCCCGATGCCCCTCCGGGCGCGCTGATCGCTTTCGGCGAGGTCACCAGCGAGGGCTTCGAGGCGGATATTGCCGCAGACATAACCGACAATTGGGTGCTTACCGCCGCCTATGCCTATAATGACACCCGCATCACAGGGGATAATGGCACAGGTGGCATCCGTAACGCGGTCGGTGACCGATTCGCGAACGCGCCTGAGCACCAGTTCGGTTTCTGGACGCGTTACCAGATCCCCCGCTACCAGCTCGCTTTCGCTCTGGGCGGGGATTATGTGGATGTCCGCCAGAACCTCGAAGGGACCAAGGTCCGCCCCTATACGGTGTTCGACGCATCGATCATCTGGGAACCAGAGCCCTACCGCTTCCTCCTTCGCGTGGATAATGTGTTCAACGAGGAATACGCCGCCTCCGGCTTCCTTGATCGCACCGGACATTTTCCGGGCGAGCCGGTCTCCGTCTTCCTGGAAGCATCGAGGCGGTTCTGATCCATGGCGGCGGCAGACACTGAAAAAGGCCAGATCGCCCGGCCACGCCCGAAGAAGAAAACCGCGCGCAAGCGGCGCTACGAGCTGCACACCTGGGTGGGCTTCCACCTCGCCGTGCTGATGACGCTCATTCTTGCCACGGGGACGATCGCGACGGTGTCGAATGAGATCGACTGGCTGATCCAGCATGACATGCGCGTCAGTCCTGATGGAGATAAGGCCAGCTGGGGCGAGATGACCGAAGCCGTTCAGGCGGCCATCCATGATGGACGCATCAGCGTCATCAAGTCGATGGATGGAGACCATTTCGCCTACCGCGCCGATGTCACAGATGCCTTTGGCCAGCGCACTTTCGTGCATGTGAACCAGTGGACCGGCGAGGTGACCGGCACCACCCATCCGCTGACGGTGCAGCGCTTCTTCCGCGACCTGCACCGCTATCTGTTCATGCCGAACTTTATCGGCCTGCCGCTGGTCTGCTCGATGGCGTTTATTCTGGCCATCTCGCTCTATACAGGGCTCCGGACCAGCCGGAACTGGGGCACGCTGATGACGCGTATCCGGTTCAACAAGGGGGCTCGCATCGCCGTTGGTGACGCCCACAAGGCTGCGGGACTCTGGGGGTCATGGTTCTTCATTGCCATGATTGTCACCAGTATCTGGTATCTGGCTGAGTTCGGCGCGGCGGTCGGCGGAGAACGCTTTGAACCGGACCGACCCTCTCTAACCGCAGAGCGCCTGGCAGAATTTGGCGATGTGGTGCCGCAGCGCAGTGCGAACGAGATTGTTGCGGCGGCGCAGGCAGCTTATCCGGAACTTGAAATTACCGAGATTCAGTATCCGTTCAGCCCCAATGGTACGCTCGCGGTGCTCGGGCGTGTCGGCAACCCGATCCTGCGTGACCGAGCCAATCGTGTCTTCCTTGATCCGGTGAGCCTGGAGCCGATCATTGTCCAGCGCTCGAGCGAAATCGGCTGGATCGCCTGGCTGAACGAGACGGCTGATCCGCTGCATTTTGGCTTCTTCGGCGGCCTTCCCACAAAGCTCATCTGGTTTGTCTTCGGCATCGCGGTGACGGGCCTGTCGATAACCGGCGTCTGGCTGACCTGGAAACGGCTGAAATCGAGCCGTGTCAGCATCGCCCAATTTGCCACCCTGCCAATTCTCCTGGTGTCGATGGTCTTCGGCTATTTCTGGTATGAGCGTCTCCAGGGACCGTCCAAACCTGTCGCCGAACAAGCCCTTTCGTCCCAAGCTGAAGGGGTCGTTACGGCCATCCCTCATTTGGCGCTTGATGGGGAAGGGCAACCAGTCGGTGACATACGCTTTCTGGTATCAGCTGAAGGCGGCGCACCAAATCTCAGGCAAGCTCACTTTATGTTGGAAACGGTTGATGAGCGCTCGATCGGTGAGCCGGTCCTTGCCCGCGTGCGACGACCTGCGGAGCTCACCGACCTGACCGCAAGATTTCCAGAAGCCACGCTTTCACAGGCCTCACGCCTGTCGGCCACTCTGGAATTCTTTTCAGGCCGCGAGGTGGAGCTGATTTGGGAACTGGATAAATGAGGCGTCAACGTTCCGCGTGAATGAGCGGAACGTTGACGCGAGGTCCAGATCAAAAGCTCAGTTTTCAACCGTCAGGATCACCCGCGAGGCCGCGACCGTGAGGGCAGACTGGTCAGCATCTAGCGTCTCGGGACGCAGAGCCGTGGGATAAGCAATCGCGAGAAGCGCCAACGCATCCCGGATCCGCGCCGCAGCCTCCGGGTCTTCCGACTCGATGTCTGCCTCGGCCGCG
>CAYXQV010000241.1:0-3969 GCA_964467505.1 uncultured Hyphomonadaceae bacterium
CGGTCGAGGACGAACACGGTCCCATCGACCTGTTTTGCTCGAATGCCGGCATCGGCTTTGGCGGCGGCGCGGAAGTCGCCAATGAGAAATGGCAGGCGATCTGGGACATCAATGTGATGGCGCATGTCTGGGCAGCGCGTCACATGATCCCGCGCATGGTCGCGCGCGGTGGCGGCTATCTCCTCAACACTTCCTCGGCTGCCGGCCTGCTCTCGCAGGTTGGCTCGGCGCCCTATGCGGTGACAAAGCATGCCGCTGTCGGGCTCGCCGAATGGCTCGCACTGACCCATGGCGATGACGGGATAAAGGTCTCGGTGCTCTGCCCGCAGGCGGTGCGCTCGAAAATGACCGCCGGCAATGAAGACGGCGTGGCCTCCATAGACGGCATGATGGAACCTGAAGAGGTCGCCCGGGCCTGTGTCGAGGCGATTGGCGAGGAAACCTTCCTTGTCCTGCCACACCCCGAAGTCATCAACTATATGCGCAAGAAGACCGAGAATTATGATCGCTGGATCGGCGGCATGCGCAAGCTCAACCGGGCCTACAGGGGCTGACTGACAAACCACCTGACAGGAAGGGAGCGCCGGCCATGCAACGCCTGTTCATCGCCAATCGCGGCGAGATCGCGATCCGTATCGCCCGCACCGCCCGCGAGATGGGGCTGGTGGCCATTGTCGCCTATTGCGAGGATGATGCCGGCTCCCTGCATGTCACCCGTGCCGACGAGGCGGTGCTGATCGCGGGCCGGGGCGCACGCGCCTATCTCGATATCCAGTCATTGGTCGAGGCCGCCAGGGCCGCCGGCGCCGATGGCGTCCATCCTGGCTATGGTTTCCTGTCGGAGAATGCTGTTTTCGCCGAAACTGTGGAAGCGGCCGGAATGGTTTTTGTCGGACCAAGCCCCGACATGCTGAACCTGTTCGGTGACAAGTCGCGCGCACGGACGCTGGCACGCGACACGGGCATACCTGTCCCGGAAGGCATTGACGGTCCGGTCAGCCTTGCCGATGCCCGCGCCTTCCTGAAATCCCTGCCAAAAGGCCGCTCCATGATCCTCAAGGCCGTTTCCGGCGGGGGCGGGCGCGGCGTGCGCATCATCAACGCGCCCGGCGAGTTGGACGAGGCTTTCGATCGCGCCGGCTCGGAAGCACGGGCCGCCTTTGGCGATGACGCGCTGTATGCAGAGGAATTCATCCCCGCCGCCCGACATATCGAGGTGCAGGTCATCGGCGACGGGACGGGCGCGGTCAGCCACCTGCATGAGCGCGAATGCACGCTGCAGCGCCGCCACCAGAAACTCGTCGAAATGGCGCCGAGCCCCAGCCTTTCGGCAAAGCTGCGCGGCGACATCCATGCCAGCGCCGTCAGGATCGCCGAGGCGACCGCATATCGCGGGCTCGCGACAATGGAATTTCTCGTCGTGCCAGGCGAGGAACGCTTCTGCTTCATCGAGGCCAATGCGCGTCTTCAGGTCGAGCACACCGTCACCGAAGAGGTGCTTGGCCTGGATCTCGTGCGCGCCCAGATCGAAATCGCAAGCGGCGAACAGCTCGGCGAGCTGAAGCTGCGCCAGGACGATGTGCCGCCGCCAAACGGATTTGCGATACAGGCCCGCGTCAATCTCGAAACGGTTACCCCACAAGGCGAGGTGCGCCCCGGCGCAGGCCTGCTGCACGCCTTCGCCCCGCCCACTGGTCCGGGGCTGCGCACCGATACGTATGGACAGGTCGGCTACGCGACCTCGCCGCATTTTGACTCTCTGGTCGCCAAGCTCATCGCGCATGTGCCCGGCGGAGGCTATGGGCAGGCCCTTGCCCGTCTGCGGCGCGGGCTGGATGAATTCATCCTCGAAGGCGCGCCCAGCAATCTTGGTTTCCTCAAGGCGCTGCTCGATGCGCCTCAGGTGCGCGAAAATACGGTTCACACCCGTTTCATCGATGAGAACATGGCAAGCTTGGCCAGGGCCGCCGCGCCCGCTGACACGCCGGGCCCTGCCAGCAAGGCGCCGCGCAAACCCGCCAGCACAGACCCGCTTGCCGTGCTCAGCCATGGCCGCACCGGCACGCACGCGCCGGGCGATGACACATTGATCCTGCCCAGGCCCGCGACAGAGGACCTGCCGGACGGCGTGATCGCCGTGGCCGCACCGCTGCAAGGCACGCTGGTGAAATTCGAAGTCGCACCCGGCGACCCGGTCTGGGCCGGGCGGACTGTCGCGATCATGGAAGCGATGAAGATGGAGCATGAGGTGCGCGCACCGGCCAGCGGCCATGTCCGCAGCCTTGGCGTGGAAGCCGGCGACACGGTGATGGACGCCCACCCTCTCATCTATCTGGATGCCGGCGCGGTCGAGCAGGGCGAGGAAAGCGGAACCGACACGCTGGACCTTGATCATATCCGCCGCGACCTCGCCGAGGCCCTCGCGCGCAAGGCCGCAGGTCTGGACGAAAACCGCCCGGACGCTGTCGCGAAACGCCATGGCCGCGGCCATCGCACGGCACGCGAGAATATCGAGGATCTGTGCGACGCAGGAAGCTTTGTCGAATACGGCTCCTTCGTCCTTGCCGCCCAGCGTCGGCGCCGGTCCATGGAAGACCTTGTTGCCAACACGACGGGCGACGGGATGGTCTGCGGGCTTGGCCATGTCAACGGCCACCTCTTTCCTGAGGAACGCTCGCGCATCATGGCGATGAGCTATGACTATATGGTCCTTGCCGGAACGCAGGGCGCCCTCAATCACTACAAGAAGGACCGGATGTTCGAACTTGCCGAGCACCAGCGCCTTCCGGTCGTTCTTTATGCCGAGGGTGGTGGCGGGCGCCCCGGCGACACCGATGTGACCGGCGTGGCGGGGCTCGATTGCCTCGCCTTTTCCTATTTCGCCAGGCTTTCCGGCCTCGTGCCGACGATCGGGATCGTCAATGGCCGCTGCTTTGCCGGCAATGCCGTCCTTCTGGGCTGCTGCGACGTGATCATCGCCACACAAAGCGCCAATATCGGAGTTGGCGGACCGGCAATGATCGAGGGCGGCGGGCTTGGCGTCTACCGCCCCGAGGAAGTCGGCCCGATCGATGTGCAGTCTGCCAATGGCGTGGTTGATATCGCCGTGAAGGACGAGGAAGAGGCGACCGCGGCTGCGAAACAATACCTGTCCTATTTCCAGGGACCGCTCGACGACTGGGACGCCCCGGATGCGCGCGAACTGCGCTTCGTCGTGCCGGAAAACCGGCTGCGCTGGTACGATATGCGACGGGTGATCAGCGGCATTGCCGACTGCGACTCGGTGCTGGAGCTGAGGGCTGGATGGGCACCGGGTGTCATCACTGCCTTCATCCGGGTCGAGGGACGCCCGGTCGGCGTGATTGCAAATGATCCCAGCCACCTATCAGGTGCCATTGACAGCCCCGGCGCCGACAAGGGCGCGCGCTTCCTTCAGCTGTGTGATGCCCATGACATTCCGGTCCTGTCGCTGGTCGACTGTCCCGGCATCATGGTCGGGCCTGAAATCGAGAAGACAGCGCTGGTGCGCCATGCCTCGCGAATGATGGTTGTGGGCGCGAACATCACGACCCCACTGATGGGGGTGGTCATCCGCAAGGGCTATGGGCTCGGCGCGCAGGCCATGGTCGGCGGCAGCTTCCGCAGCCCGCTTTTCATGATCAGCTGGCCTACGGGAGAGTTTGGCGGGATGGGCCTTGAAGGCGCCGTCAAGCTCGGTTTCCGAAAGGAACTGGAGGCCATCGAAGATCCCGAAGAGCGCCTGTCGACCTATAATGACATGGTCGCGCGCATGTATGAGCGCGGCAAGGCGGTCAATATGGCCAGCCATTTCGAAATCGACGAGGTCATCGACCCGGCCGGGACTCGCGACTGGATCATTGCAGGATTGAAGTCATTGCCCGCGCAGCTGGTACGCACCGGCAAGAAGCGTCCCTGCGTCGATGCATGGTAGGTCCGCAATTTGGTCGG
>CAYXQV010000242.1:0-3968 GCA_964467505.1 uncultured Hyphomonadaceae bacterium
TGCCGATACTGGCGGCGACATCCCGAAGCCGGACTCGATGCGTGCAGCGACCATGGGCACCGTTGGCCCGTTGAAGCAGCAAGACCCGGCCATGTACCGCCTGCGCTGAAGACGCCGGCTGCCCGAATGTGAACCCTGGCAGGGACCGGCCTTGGCGTCGGACCCTTTGCCTTTGCGCGGTGAGGGCGGGGCCAGCTTTCCCAACGGGCCTGTCTCGGTCGGCACAGCGCCGGGCAGCGCGGTCACAGACAATCACCTTGTCAAACCGCCACCAAGGAGATCCCAGATGACAAGCCGGACCATCATGACAGCACTCGCCCTTCTTGCCGTTGCAGGCGCAGCGCAGGCGCAAGGTGCGTTCCCCACGGCCCAGTCGGAAGCGCGCCTGTCCCAGCGCAGCAGCGTGACCGGACAAGGCAATCTCGACCAGCGCAGCGACGTCATTCGCCAGAGCGCCTATGCAACCACCCCGCAGCCCGGCGCGCTCAATCCGCTGGCCCAGTCCTTCCTTGAAAACCAATATGGCCCGGGCCCGGTGTTCAGCTATGACAAGGCCTTCGTGAACCAGTTCGCCTATGGCCATGGCCGCGACAACCAGGTTGCAATGACCTATTCAGGCCGCGATGACGATGGCGAAGGCGGCCAGGGCGGCATCGACAAGAAGCTCATTGTCGCCGAACAGATTGCCATCCAGCGCGGAGACGGGAATGTCACCCACCTGTCCGGCGACATCCGCCAGACCGGGCGTCCGCTCGGTGCAGGCCTGCATGGCGACCTCGTCGACATCAATCTCGACGTGGCCACGCAGGTCGGCGTCCAGATTGGCAATGGCAATGACCTCACGCTCGACCTGACGACCGAGCAGACCGACCGCTGAGCCAGCTGCCTGTCACGCAACAGGAACCCTCTTGCCGAATGCGGCCGCTCCCGACCCCGGGGGCGGCCGTTTTTCATGTTTGCCGAGTGGCGCGCGAGACGCCCGCCAGCCTGCGCGGCGCATATTTTTTCAGAAATTCCAGGACCTGTCTTGCAGGGCACATTCGCCGGCAGGACCAGCCGATAGGGTCTGATTGTGGCCGGGGGGAACCCGGTCTCGCAAACCAGGAACCAGACTCTTTTACCAACCAGAAGGATCAGACCCATGAAAAGCTTCATCATCGCCCTCGCCCTCGCCGCGTCCCCCGTTGCCGCGCTCGCCCAGCAGTCCGGCGTGACCGGCGCGACCGCCGTCAACCGGATGAGCGTGGAGTCAGTCAGCGACGTGTCGGGCATCGGCAATGCCAATCTCTCCAACCAGTACAATACACAGGAAGTCGCCGCCGGAGCCTTTTCCTCCGGCCAGACCGGTAGCGCCACTGCGCAGGCCTCGAACCTGATGACGGATCGCAAGTTCGACCGGATCGATGGCGAGTACAACACCGTCACCGCGGATGATGAGAACGACCAGTTCGCTGGGGCGGCAGCTTTCGGTCATTCCTATGGCCAGCCGGCCGAAGCGCTGACACTCAACGAGATGATCGATACCGATGATCGTTTCGTGACCGGGCACAGCAATATCGATGTCCGCGACAAGTTCAACGAACAGTCCGGTCTGAGCCTGGCGGGCGCCGTCAATACCAGCCTGCCGGCCTATCCCGCAGCGACGACACACACGCGGCCCTATTTGCCCGTCACCAAGCCGGTTTGCAGCCCGTCGGGATATTGCACCCGGTAGACCCGGACCGGGCCGGACGCACTGTCTCACGGCGCGTCCGGCCGCTCCCTCCCCTTGAACCTCTCCTCCAACTGGCCGCCCCTTCACGGGGCGGTCTTTTCTTGCCGGTGTGTTGCGCCTGGCACAGCAGCGCCTGTCATCAGCGGCAATATTCAGACGAAACATGCAACACACAGGAGACACACCATGACTGCCAGAACAACCATGCTTGCCGGCGCCTTGCTTATCGCCGCCTGCAGTGCCGAGGCTGCTTTTGCACAGGCCGCGCCGGGCTTGTCGAATGCCACGCGGATCACCGGTCAGACGCTGGCGGCCAGCCGCGCCGAGGCGCAGGGCCTCGCTGCCAATGCAGAGCAGCGCGCGCTGGCGCTTTCACGTCAGCGCGCCCAGCTCAGCCTGCTCGAAGCGCAGGCGCTTGACGCCGCCCGCCCGAAAATGCGTCTCGACACAGGTGGGCCGACCCCGGTCTCCTTTTCAATGCCGACCGGATCCGGGCTCGTGCCCGGCGCAAACGGAGACGCCAATTACCATGTCAACATCCAGGTGGGGGAGGGCAATTCCTCCTCGATCACGACCAGCTCGGTACAGTCTGACGAGACCTTTCCGGCAGGTGAAACAACACAGTCGGACCCTGACGAGACATTTGAAGAATAGGATGTGGCGACTAAAACGAGGCCGGCTGCCGGGATGTATGAGAGGAAGGTGACATGACCATGATCAACACTGTGAAGACGCTCGCGCTTGCCGCGCTGCTGGGGGTGGCCTCGTGTGCGTCTGTGGATCCGGCCGACATCGCCGGCTCGGCGCGCCCGAACCAGCCGCCGACACCTGCTGTCACGCGCTTCGAAGAGCCCCTGAAATGCATGGATGAAGCCTTTGCCGATTTTGGTGTGTCGGGCGTGACCATCGCGGTCTCGGCGGTGCCCGACTATACCGGGCGCGTCTTCGTGGGCAGCGATATCTGGCTGCAGAGCGCGATCAACAAGATGTCGCAGCGCAGCGGCGCCTTTGTCGTCACCGATTACAATCCCAATCAGTTGGCCCCTGAACAGGGCCTGTGGACGCTTTCGGGCAAGGAGGGCTTCTATATCCCCGCCTATTATGTGCGCGGTGCGATTTCGGGCTTTGCAGGCAATGTGGCTGAAAACAGCGCAAGGGCGGGGCTGGGCACTCCGCTTGATGGCGCCGCGATCGGGCGCGAGGCGGCCTATTCGCTGATCTCGGTCGATCTCACCGTCGGCAATCTCCAGCAGCGCACACTGATCAGCCGGGCGCAGGCGTCCAATGAGGTCGTGCTTGAATCGCGCGCATCAGGAACGCAGCTTGGCGGCATGCTGGAGAAATACGGCGCCAATCTCGAAATCCTTGCCAGCCGTTCTGACGGTGTGCCGAGCGCGGTGCGTGCGCTGGTCGAGCTTGACGCCATAGAGGTCCTCGGGCGGCTGACCGGCGTGCCCTACTGGGCGTGTCTCGGGGCCGGCCATGATGACCCTGCCGCCCGCCAGGCGCGCCGCGATATCCATTTCAACATGTCCGGCCCCGAGCGCCAGGTTTTCGTGCAGCGCCGGCTCGCGCGTCTCGGCTACTATGACGGCCCGGTCAATGGCATGGAGTCGCCGGCGCTCTCGCAGGCTGTGTCCGCCTTCGCTGCGCGTCAGAGGCTGGCGCAGGACCTTGCAGGCCTTGACCTCTATCAGGCTCTTACCGACTGGCGGCCGGGTGCGGCGCGCGAGGACATCCGCCAGGCCACGCTTGCGCCCGCCCTCGCCGGGCCTGCGTCCCAGCCGGTCCAGTCTGCGCTCGAGCAGGTCAGCCGCAGTCTTTCGGTGCAGGTGGCGCTGGTGGCGGCAAGCCGGCGTCCCGGTGCGCCGGTTGCGCTGTCGCTTCGCTCAAACGCCGAGGCCCATGCCTATTGCTATATCGAGGATATGAGCGGCAGCATTGCGCGCGTTTTCCCCAATCGTTGGCAGCCCGACCCGCTGCTGGAGCCGTCGCGCGATGTGAGGGTGCCGGGAAGCGGGGCCGGTTTCGAGCTTGTCCTGCCACAGCGCGGTGTGCGCGAAAATGTGGTCTGTTTCATCTCACGTGGGGCGCTTGGTGCGGCGCTTCCCGACCGGCTCAAGGGTGAGGATCTCACCGCGCTGCCGGTTGCGTCAATGGATGCGCTTGTGGCCGATTTCCGCCGCAGCGCCGAGAGGCTTGCAGATGAGCTCGTCGTCGAGCAGGTGGTCCTCGACGCGAATTGAAGCCCTTC
>CAYXQV010000243.1:0-3959 GCA_964467505.1 uncultured Hyphomonadaceae bacterium
ATCGAAGCCTACCATCCAGCCATGGAGATAGGCGCCCGATTGCAGGTTGAGCTCGCCGCCAGCAAAAGCGCCGTCGACATACAGGCTTGAGAGACGCGCAAACAGGCGATCCCGGTCGCCGGCGCGCAGCAGGTCGATGAAGGCGCGTGACCACTGACTTGCAAGCACATCATGGCGCCCGGTGGCGCGAAACTGTCGCGATTTCAGCTCCAGCAGGTGCTGAAGGGTGTCGGGGCTCTGGTCGTCGAAGACGAATTCAACGCTTGCATGGTCCCTGTGGAGTTTGCGCGCGAGCCGCCAATGCTTCTTGAAAAAGCGCGCATGCGCGCGGGTCTGGGCGGCCAGGAACGCGTCCCATCCCTGATCGAGCCGGGTCAGGTGGACCGTATCGGGCACCAGCCCCGTGGCCTGGTAGTTCGCAAATCCGGCCAGTCCCGTCAGGGTCATGCCGCGAAGTTTCACTTCCGACAGCAACTGGTGAAGATTGAGCGATATGCCCGGCTTCAGGACCGGGCCGTGCACGTCGCAGAACGGGCCGCCGACAGGGCGGGCCCAGCGCCCGGGGCGCAGGTGGATCGGCCAGAATCCCACAAGCTCCGGGCCCGCCTCAATAGCGATGACATGCGTGTCGGGGCGAACGCTCGACACCAGGCGCGCATAATCGGGATGAAGCATCGGATGAGACGTGTGCGCGGCCATCTCGTAAACCACATCGAAAGCCCGCCAGTCGGCATCGCCCAAACAGGCCGCATCAAGCAGTGTCGCCTTCATCGGTTGGCAGTCTTCCAGGTCTCGAAATGGCAGTGTCTGGCTGCAGGGCGCATGCCATGCACCGGCGTGCAGGGGTGCGGAGCTTGAAGAGCATTTTGTGGCCCTTGACAATTTGACCCCTTTTAGCGGCGAATTGACGGCACGCGACATCGCTCTGCGCCGGTTTCAGGATGGACTTTGTGCCAGTTCGGCCCGGAAAAAAGCGAGATGAAAGAGGCACCAGAAGACAATCCCTGCAAATTTGGCGCCGTCTTCGAGCGTGATCGCGAGGCTCGTTATGCTGCTGAAAACCTGGTCGATGCCGAGACTGACAGCAAATAGTCCGAGGCTGATCATCAGCATTCCGACAGGCCCGTTTCTAAGGAAGCGGCGGTGCCCCAAGACCAGATAGGCCGAGGTGATCAGTCCAACCGCCATGACTACCACGCTCTGGGGCACACCGAGTTCGGGAAATGCAACCTCATGCAGCAAGAACGCATCATCGAGCAGGAGAAGCGTGGAAACGCCCGACGAGACGAGCGCAAACCTGTAATTCTCGGCCCGGTCAGCTTTCAGGACGGCAGCGAACAGCGCAATCGCCGCTGTTGCCGCCCACAGCATGACGCCAAGGTTCGAAATCGCCCCGTCATAGATGTGGCAGCATGTGCCCCGCAGCTCACCGACCGTCTGCGGATCCATGTAAAGCCAGCGTGGCTCGATCCAGGGCTGGATCACCGAGGCCGTCAGGAGGACTGGAACAAGAACCAAACCGAGGATGAGGAGCCGGGTCTCGAGCGGGTTTGCGCCCGTTTCGCGCGCGCGCCGGGCCGCTGATATCCGGCGGGCGTCGGAGATGGTGGTCATGAGACGCGGCAGGATGCCTGGCATGAATTGAACTCTCCTCAGCCGCCTGGGCATGTCAGCCTGTTTCACCGTCGTGGCAGGACGGCATCACTCGCCCCGGCGCAGCACTGTCATACAGTTTGTGAAGGAAATTTGAAGCAAACAAAAGTCGATGGGTTAAATTCGCTTTTGCAAGTAACAAACCACCTGGCCCAGATCGAAACATTTCTGTTTCCAGATTAGGCCCAATGTTCGGTCAGGCAAACGCTAAGGCGGCGAGGCTGCCGGCATGGAGCAGCCATGTTGTGCTGCTTGTGGCCAGCAGCCCGCCCGCAACGGTGCCCAGCGAATTGTCGACATCGATCCAGGGTGCACTGAGCGCGACGATCATCCCGCGTTGGCCGAGCCGCAGCTTTACCAGCCGGGGCCGGTCAGTCGGCTGCGGGTGGCGGGCTTGCCGTCAGGAAGCCAGCCAGCGTGGCCGCTGCTTCGCGGACCGCGTCTTCGACCTCCGGCGCCTTTTCAGCCTCTACTGCGCGGGCATAATCGGCCATCAGGATGACCGAAATCATGAAGACCTGCCGCAATCGCGCCCGGAGCGTGTTTTCCGGCAAATCGCCAAGGATCTCGGTCAGGCGGGCTCCGATGTCCGCGGCGCTTTGCATCCCGACATCCCTGACGAGGCCGCCGACGCTGTAGCGCGGGTCCGTCATCAGCTGCACGCTGAAGCGTGCATATAGCCGGCCATTCTCTTCCAGGCAGGCTTCAAGCAGAGGCCCCATGTTGGTTTCCATCAGCGCCTGGATATCATGGTTTTTTCCGGCGGCATCGAGGGCGGCAAGTCGCTCAAGCCGCGCCTTTTCGATCCCGCGCAAGCGTTGCGAGAAAATCTCCCGGATCAGATCTTCCATACAGCCGAAATGATAGTGCAGCGCACTCTGGTTACGCGCGCCAGCCGCAAGCGTGATGTCACGCACGGAGACGCCGGCCAGCCCCTTTTCTGCAAAAAGGCGTTCGGCAGCCCGTATCAGCTTCTCTTTCGTGTCTCGGCGCCTTGATTTCTCCATTGCTCGAACTCCGATCCTTTGCATCCCGACAAATAATCGGAAACGTCAGAAAGCGTTAGCTGCGGAGCCTACCGCAATTTGCTGGAAAGATCATTCCGGGCGGCGAGAGCATATGTTCCCCCGCAGTCGAGAACGAGATTGCAGGCCAGTCCAGCGTGGCAGAGGTCACGATGATCGCAATCGAAGCCAAGACTTAGAGCGAGGCGGCCCTTGCCGCAAGGTTTTCAGGCGCCGCCCTTGATCTGGCGGCCCACGTCCTGCTTTGGTCGCAACTCGTCGTGGCATTGACGAGCAAACAATGCAGGCTTGCAACCACGGTTCGGCAGACGCGGGTTTGCTGGCCCAAGCGACTGGGGAGGAAATCGGATGGAACCCTATTTTCAATTTGATGGCCGCACGGCGGTCGCAGCAGCGCATGGTGCAGGGCCGTGGGACCCTTCGATGCTGCATGGCGGCGCTCCTGCGGCGCTGGTCGTTCGCGTCGTCGAGGATTTGCCGAGTGCGGTGCCCATGCAACTCGCCCGCCTGACCATTGACCTGCAACGCCCTGTGCCGATCGGCGAATTGCAGGTCGCCGCCGAAGTGACTCGCGAGGGGCGCAACATCCAGACCTCGCAGGTCGTCCTGTCTGCCAATGGCAAGCCGGTGGTGCGCGCATCGGCCCTGAAGATCCGACAGGCCAGCTTCGAGCTGCCATCACAGGCGGTGCTGCCTGCCGCGCCGGCACAGACACCTGAGACGATTTCCGGCGAACCGGGCTTTCGTCCGGAAGGCTTCAACAGCGCGGTCGCGATGCGCCAGGCTGATGTCGGCGACCTGCGCGGCGCGGCACAGGCGGTGTGGTTCCGGGTCAAGCGGCCCTTCTTTGCTGACCGTGAGACAAGCGCACTGATGCGCGCTGCGGTGACGGGCGATTATTGCAACGGGTTCGGCGCCTCGCTCGATTTCGAGAAATGGACCTATATCAATGCCGACCTGACGCTGCATTTCGCGCGCGCGCCGGTCGGGGAGTGGATGATGCTGGCGGCCAATTGCTGGGTCGGCCCGGATGGACGCGCCGTGGCATTTGGCGAGCTTGCCGATGCGCAGGGCTATTTCGGCCGCGCGGCACAGTCGCTCGTGATCGCGCCTCGCTGACGGCGTTTGAAGCTGCCGCATTCCAATTGGCGACGCCATCCGCCAATCGGCGCAGATGACAAGGAAACAACACCAGCGCCCGATGCAGGTCATCGCGGGCGATCACACCGCCAAACATCCGCCGCCCCTGCTCGCGGGCAACGTCCACAAACTCAGAAAGAC
>CAYXQV010000244.1:0-3950 GCA_964467505.1 uncultured Hyphomonadaceae bacterium
GATGGATTGGCGTTGATTTCGCTGGAGGCAACGAATTCGAACCCGGCGCGCTCGGCCGCAGCCCTGACGAAATCGGTGTGGATATAGCCGCTGGACGCGGTCGGATCCTGTTCCACAGTCGAGGGCAAGCGATGTTCGACGATGCCGAGAATTCCGCCCGGCTTGAGTGCCTTGAAGGCATCATCGAAGAATTTGTCCAGATAGCCCCCGCTCATCCAGTTGTGCAGGTTCCTGAAGGTCAGCACGACGTCGACGCTGCCCGGCGCAGTCAACGCTGACGAGCGATCGGAAAACGCCGAAAACTCGATCTCGCCATAAAGGTCGCGGTCGCCAAAAGCGTCCCGAAATTCAAGATTGCGCTTGGCGATAGCCTCGGCGCGCTCGCCCTCGAATGCGTCACTGTCAAAGCCAGCGGCGATCATCGTGCCACCACCTGCTGCAAGATATGGCGCCAGGATTTGCGTATACCATCCGCTTCCGGGCCACATCTCGACAAGCTTGTCGCCCGGATCGACCTCGAAGAATTCCAGCGTTTCGACAGGGTGGCGGAAGCCGTCGCGCACGCGCGCGTCTGCGTCGCGCCAGTCGCCGGCCACGGCCCATTCGAGCGAACCGGTCTCTGCCTGCGCGGAAACTGCTTCGCTGTCTGCTGCTGGCAGCGCGTCGGCGAGCGGTGCCAGCGCGCTGTCATCTGTTGTCTGGTTTGCGGGGGCGTCAGGCTGTTGCGGCGGGCTGCAGGCATTGAGTGCGAGTGCAAGCAGGGCTGCCGCGCAGATGTGTCCGGTGTTCATGGGCTTGTCTCCTGAAGTGGCGTCTCTTGAACTCTGCTGTAACGCTCACAAATAGCAGATGTGACGGCGCCGCCAAGCGGGCTGTCACCGGCATCTCTGGCAGCGCCATCCGGGCTGCGACAGGATGCTGGATCCGAAACGGCCGGCCTTGAGGGCTGGCCACAGTTGCTTGATGAAAGAGGACTGTATCAAATGAACACGATCGACCTTTCCCCCCTTTACCGCACCATGGTTGGCTTCGACCGGCTTGCCAGCATGATGGACACCGCGTCCCGGCTCGACGGTACGCAGGGCTATCCGCCCTATAATATCGAACGCGTCGGCGAAGACCGGTTCGCGATCGAGATTGCCGTGGCGGGCTTTGCCGAAGACGATCTCGACATCGAACTCAAGGAAGCCCTGCTCACCGTTGCAGGCCGCAAGGCGCCGGCTGAAGACGAGGACGAGCGCGAATTCCTGCATCGCGGTGTCGCCCAGCGCGGGTTCATCCGCCGTTTCCAGCTCGCCGATCATGTGATCGTGACCGGAGCCGAGCTTGAGAACGGCCTGTTGCGAATCGAATTGAAACGCGAACTTCCCGAGGCCATGAAGCCGCGCAAGATCGGGATCGGAAAATCCTCCGCGCAGGAGCGTCCGAAACTGATCTCCGGCGGAGAGGGCTCGGCAGCCTGAACTTGCCAGTGTGTGGCTGAATAGGAATGCGGCGCCTGGAAACGGGCGCCGCTGTCTTTTCCGCTTTGGCTGGTGTCGGTTCAGCTGTGCGGCGGCAAAAAGAAAGGGCGATCCAGCAGGACCGCCCCTTCATCACTCTACACATTACTCTACTGGCAACGTACATAGCGCGATTTCGCTAACAGATCACCAAGAAAATCCAGCCCGTGCACGATTTTTGCAGCCGGCAGGCGTCTGGTGCCATTGCGCGGATGATGGGAAACCGCCCCGCCCCGTCACATGCCGTCAAGATCGCGTCGCAACTGGCGATCCTGATCGGTGATGATGGCTTCAAGTGCTCGGATTCGGGCACGCAGGTCATCAGTGTTTTCGCCGCTTTCGCGGCCCCGGCTGGCGCGATTGCCAAGCGCGATCATGCCGAATGTCAGCCATACCAGCGCAAACAGCATCAGGATCATGACAAGGTTCATTGGAGCTTCCTTTCTTCAGTCACGGCCTCACAGTCTGAAGCCGGACATTTCAGGCGAGCCTTGAAAACTCGTCTTCGAGACGACGCTCGCCATCGGTGGCAAGCCTTTCAAGAACGCGCACCCGCTCGGTCAGCCGGCTGATCTCATCGCGCATCTGAGCAACGTCCCGCGCACTGGCGCCTGACCCGCCGTGTTTTGCACGGATCTCCAGCCAGTTTCTGACAATTCCGGCGGTCACGGCAATGAGCACGATGAACACGACCATGGTAAAGGGACTGTCGATTTCGGGCATCACGCACGCCTCCTGCCACATATATCGACTAACAATATCAGATGGATCGCTGGCGTTTTCAAGCCTTTTCGCGGCGCGCGTTAAGGTTCAGCGTCCTGTCGAGCCGAAGCCGCCTTCGCCGCGGGGTGTGTCGGGCAGCGTGTCGACCTGCGACCAATCCAGCCGCGTGACCGGCGCCAGCACCAGCTGGCCAATGCGTTCGCCGCGCGCGATGTCGAAGGGTTCGGTGCCGTGATTGATCAGGATCACCTTGAGCTCGCCGCGATAATCGCTGTCGATCGTGCCGGGGGAATTGAGGCATGTGATGCCATGTCTTGCCGCAAGGCCGGAACGCGGGCGCATCTGCAATTCATGGCCGTCCGGGATGGCGACGCTGAGGCCGGTTGGCACCATCGCCCTTTGTCCGGGCTGTAGGCATATTGGTGCGTCATCGGGCACGGCGGCGCGGATATCCAGCCCGGCCGAGCCTGCCGTCTCGTAAGCTGGCAGGGCGAGGCCGTCGAAATGCGCCAGCAGTTTCACGCGAATGGTCACAGGAGCGCTCATGTCTCGTTCCGCTCGTGCGCTTTGCCGGCAAAGTCAAGCAGGCTTGCGAGCCAGATGGCGCGCTCGCGCGCTTCGCGCGGCGCTCCGGGAGTGAACGAAAGACCGGCGCTTTCAGGGGTCATGGATCGCTGGTATCGGCCACGTCCTGACGCGCGCATGTCTGCTCAAGCCCTGAAAGCAGCATCAGGGACCGCGTCTTGTCCAGCTGCGACAGCTCGCCACTTGCGCTGATCGCTTCCCAGATCGCAAGGGCCTCGGCGACGCGTGCGCATCCCTCGCCTGTCTCGCCGGCGCGAAGGAGTACTTCTGCCAGAAGGACGAGGCTGTAGCCCCATTCGCGTCTTGCGGCGGGATTTTCCGGCTGTTTCTCATACGCGGCGCGCTGGACGGGCAGTGACAATCGCGCCTGTTTGCGCGCCTCGTCATGTCGCCCTGCATAAGACAGGGTGCGCGCCTTCTCATCCATTGCCCCGGCCTGCATCCGCTTCAGCCAGGCATCTTCGGGATCGCGCGCAAGCAGTTCGGCCACGATTTCCTCGGTGCGCAGGACATCTGCATAGGCCCCGTCGAAATCACCGATCTCCCGGCGGGCAGCGCCGCGCTCATAATAGGCCACGACAAGGCTGCGATAGGGCCGGAAGTCTTGCCGGTCGCGTTCGAAACTCGCATGGCGCTGGGCGATGGCCTCATCCCAGTAGGGCAGGCTGGCCCCGGGCGGATATTCACCGCCGGGCGCGCGCACGATCGCGCGGGCAAGCTCGATACTGAGCGAACCCGATAGCAGCCCTGGCGCTGCCTCGTCAGGGTATTCAGAGACAAGCGCCGCAGCCTCGTCGCGTGCCCGCTCAAGGATCGCGATGCCTTCGCCGTGTCGCCCGATCCAGGGCAGGGGCACCGCCGTCATCAGGCGTGCGCGGATCACCTGCCGGCGTTCATCAAGCCCGGCATCGGGCCGCGCGGCGAGCCATGACCACATCTGCAATGAGCGCCGGGCCAGTTCGTGTGCGCGCAAATTGTCATCGGTGGCGACATAGGCGTGGGTCGATGCGGCAAATGCGACCTCAGCAAGCGCCCGGACAGCGGCGGGGTTTTCCGGGAAGCGCGCATGAAGGGCTTCGCTGTCTGCCAGCGCTCTTTCCAGCATTTCGCCGGCGGTCGTGCGCTCGCCGAGATTGGCAA
>CAYXQV010000245.1:0-3937 GCA_964467505.1 uncultured Hyphomonadaceae bacterium
GGGTCAGACGGTCTCGTCCCAGCTTCGGCTAAGGCGCGAGGCAGCATTGATGATGCCGACCATTGAATAGGTTTGGGGAAAATTCCCCCACAATTCGCCGCTCGACGTGTCGACATCTTCCGAAAGCAGGCCGAGCGAGGTGCGGTGGGCCAGCACATCCTCGAACATGGCGCGCGCTTCCTCACGCCGACCGATACGCGCCAGCGCGTCGATGTGCCAGAACGTGCAGGCGGTGAAGGCGGTCTGGGGACGGCCGAAATCATCCTCTGCCCGATAACGGAAGACATGATAGCCATCGCGCAACTCCGCATCTATCCGCTCGACCGTGGCCACATAGCGCGGGTCCATCGGGTCGATGAAGCCGATCTCGGCCATCAGTAACACCGACGCATCGAGCGCCTCGCCGCCATAGGCGCCGGTGAAGGCGCCGCGCGATTCATTCCAGGCCTTTTCGAGAACGGTGGCGCGGATCTCGTCGGCGCGGGCCTGCCAATGACCAGCGCGCGCGTCGCGACCGAGCTGACGCGAGATGCGGGCGAGCCGGTCACAGGCCGCCCAGCACATGATCGCCGAAGAAGTGTGGACATCGGCGCGCCCGCGATACTCCCAGATGCCGGCATCGGGCGTGTCGTGGACCTGATAGGCCCGCTCGCCCACCTGTTCGAAATGTTCAAATTCTGCCGCGCCAGCCTGCGTCAGGAGGCGCTCGTCGAAAAAGGCCTGGCTCGCCCCGAGAATGACATGTCCGTAGACATCATGCTGGACATGTTCGGCGGCCTGGTTGCCCACCCGGACCGGTCCCATCCTGCGATAGCCAGGCAGTGCGGCTGCGATCGATTCGGTGAGATCATTCTCCAGCGCCACACCGAAAACGGGCTGTATATGGCCGCCTTTCGTCATTGTTACGGTGTTGCGCAAATAGGCGAGATAGCGCTCCAGGGTGCCGACGGCGGAAAGACGGTTCAGCGCGGTGACGGTGAAATAGGCGTCGCGCAGCCAGCAGAAGCGATAGTCCCAGTTTCGCTGCGAACCGGCATGTTCAGGAATGGAGGTGGTCAGCGCGGCGACGATACCACCGGTTTCCTCATAGACGCACAGTTTCAGCGTGATCGCCGCGCGGATCACCGCCTCCTGCCATTCGGCCGGGGTGGCCAGGCGACGCGTCCAGTCCATCCAGTTTCGAGAAGTGCGCAGCAGCCAGTCAGCCGCCAGCGCATCGGGATTGTCCGAGAGCGACTCTTCAGGTCCCAGAATGAAACTGACCGTGCGGTCGAGCACGAATTCACGCTGGTCAAGAATGTAGGAGACAGGCGCATCGGTGGTGACGCGGAAACCATTGTCCTCGTCGGGAAAGGAGATGTGCGAAACTCCGCGGCGCGGCGTGATGTTCTGCGCGCCCCAGCCGGTCTGGGCAGCCAGGCGCACAGTGATACGCGGCATGCCCGAAAGCGGTGTGACCCGGCGCACCAGCGAGGCAGGGCGAAACATCCGGCCACGGTCAGTGAAACGCGGGGCGAAATCGGTGATCTTCAGCGCCGAACCATCATCGGCTTCCAGCACGGTCTCGATGATCGCGGTGTTGCGCTGGTAGGACTGGCGCGCAGCGACCTGGCCGTCGAGCCGGATCGAAAACCCGCCCTCGCCGCCGAGCAGCGCATTGAACACCGGCTCGCCATCAAGGCGCGGCAGGCAGAGCCAGCCAATCATGCCCTCCGGATCGACCAGTGCCGCAATCGTGCCATTGCCGATGATTCCCTGCTGCAGCGTGCTCATCGCAACCCCTCTTCCAGCCAGTTCCAGACCGCGGCCGGATCAGAAAGGCGAAACGGCGCAACCGTCTCCCCATCTCCGACCTTGACCGCCACGCCGCCAAGCGCCAGCGCCGCGCGCATGGCATCCTCATCGGTCGTATCATCGCCCACCATCACCGGCCGGCGACCGCAAAAAGGCACATCCTGCATCATGCGTTCCAGCGCATGGCCCTTGTTGGCATGTTCTGGCTTGAGCTCGAAAACCATCTTGCCATGCTGCAGCCGGTAGCTCGCCACAGTTTCGACCGCGCGAGAAAGTTGCCCGGCGAGTTTGTCTGCATGTTGCGGCGCCCCGCGATAATGTACGGCCAACACCTCGCCCTTGGGTTCAAGGCGCACGCCCGGCAGGCCCTCGATGACGGGTTTCAGGGCGGCCAGCAGCGGGGCCGGCGCGCTGCGATCGTTCTCCGGCAGGGCTTCTCCCGGCGCGCAGATATCCAACCCGTGTCCGCCCGCGCGCCACAAGCAGTGCGGGATGCGCCCGCCAAGGTCGCGAATGTCCCGCCCGCTCAGCACGGCGAGCGCGCCGCCAAGCGCCTCAGCGAGACCCAGCAGCGTCGAGGCGCCATGAGCCGGCAGGGCAACGCTGAAAGGGTCGGCCTGAATCGGTGCGAGCGTGCCGTCGAAATCGAGGAATAGCGCGTCGCTGCGCGAGAGCGGGCGAGGGAGAGTGGGATCGGTCATGACGCGTTGAAAGACAATCGCAGCGTCAAGCGCAAGGCCCCAGCTTCAATCCCTGCCCACATCGCCAAGGTCTTCGAGGAAATTGCCGCGCCACCAGACGATATCTTCGCGCATAACGATGTCTCGCAGATCCCGCCAGCGCGCCTGGCGCTCTTCCAGTGGCATCGTCAGGGCGATAATTATCATCTCGGCCAGCTTCGAGCGGTCATGCGGGTTGACAATCATCGCGCCGGTGAGCTGCTCAGCCGCGCCGGCGAATTCCGACAGCACCAGAACGCCCGGATCGCTTTCATCCTGCGCCATGACGAATTCCTTCGCGACCAGATTCATACCATCGCGCAGCGGCGTGACGAGGCCGACACTGGCGATCCGGAAAAGGCCAGCTAATTCGAGCCGATCATAGGAACGCGCAAGATAGCGCAGCGGGATCCAGTCGAGATCGCCATGGTCGCCGTTGATCCGGCCGGCCAGGCGGTCGAGTTCGATGCGCAATTGTCGGTATTCATCGACCTTGGAGCGCGACGGCGGGGCAATCTGCGTCACCGAAACATGGCCATGCAGTTCGGGATGGTTGTCGAACAGTTCGCCGACCGCCTCGAAGCGCTCGGGAAGTCCCTTTGAATAGTCCATCCGGTCGACGCCGATGACCAGCTTGCGCTCCCCCAGAAAGCGGTTGATCCGTTCGGCCGCATGGCTGGCGGTTTCGGACCGGGCTGCCTGTTCGAAGCCGGCCGCATCAATGCCGATCGGATAGGCCTTGATCTTCAGCGTGCGCCCGAAGACGCTGACGCTGCCATCCTCACCGCTTTCGCCGCCGCAATCATGGACGAGATACTGGACGAGATTATTGCGGTCATTGCTCGATTGCAGACCGATCACGTCATAGGCGGCAAGAGCGCGCGCGATCCATTGATGCTCGGGAATGACGCGGAAGATTTCAGGCGCGGGAAACGGGATATGCAGGAAAAATCCAATTGGCCCGTCCCAGCCGGCGCGCCGCAGGCAGTCGGCCATCAGCAGGAAATGATAGTCGTGTACCCAGACCGAATCGCCGGGCTGAAGCCGGTCGGCGACCATGCTGGCAATGCGCTGGTTGACGGCGACATAGGTCTCGAACGCGGAATTCTCGAACTTGGCCAGATCGACGCGGTAATGGAAGACCGGCCAGAGCACGCTGTTGGAATAGCTCAGATAGAAACCGTCATGTTCTTCCTGGGTCAGGTCAGTGAGCAGGAAGTCAACTCCGTCGTCGCGGAAAATTTGGGCCCCGCGCGGGAGCCCCTCGATGATATCGCCGCTCCAGCCAGCCCAAACTCCCCCGGTCGATTTCAGCGACTCCCAGACGGCGACAGCCAGTCCGCCAGCGCGCGAGGATGCGTCGGCGGCGGTTCGATTGGAAATGGCAATTAGGCGGCCCATGGCAGTCCCGGTCAGCTTTGCAA
>CAYXQV010000246.1:0-3893 GCA_964467505.1 uncultured Hyphomonadaceae bacterium
AGCAGCGTCTCGCGCAGCGCTTTCGTCGGCGTTTCCAGCACGGCCTTTGTATAGGCGTTTTCCGCTTCGAGATATTCGCGAATATCAGGGCGCAGGACAGCCGGGTCTGCCATCACCTTCTGCCAGTTTTCATCCTTGAGCCAGTGATAGGGATCGCTGCGCGTGCGCCCGAGCTGCTGTGTCGTGACCGCTTCGCGTTTTGCGACGGGTGGTCTGGCGCGTTCACTCATTCGGGCAGTCTCCGTGCTGTGTGTCTGTGTCTCGGTGTGGGCGGGTGCAGGCGCACCTGGCATGGGCGCAGCCATGCAGGATGCGAGACATGCGACCGCAGCAAGGGCAGTTGTGATCAACCGATGGGAGCTTTTCAAGAGGGCCTCCTGATGCGAAAAAAAGATCATTGAGCGGAGCCCGGTTTCGCGGAAAAGTAAACCCGGCCGGTCACAAGCTGTCAGTGCCGCTTCACAGCCGGTCGAAAACTGTTAACTTGCTATTTATCGTGGTTTGTTGAGGGAGGCGACCTGATGGCGCGACATGGAAATCTGCAGTCCCTTCGCGCGGGCATGACGGCGCTCGCTTGTGCATCGGTATTGTCAGCCTGCAGTGGCGGCGGCGGCTCTGCGTCCCCTCCGCCTCCTCCTCCTCCGCCTCCCCCTCCGCCGCCGCCCGCATCGTCGGGGCCGACCTTCACGCCGGGCCAGTTCGAGGCCGCCTCCCAGTTCATCGATCTGTGCGAGGCGCCACGCAGCGGAGTGGATATCGAGGGAAACGCCTTTCCTGACCAGCAGGGCGAGCGTATAGACGAGCTGTTCTGGCTGCGCTCCTGGACCCATGAGACTTATCTGTGGAATGACGAGGTCGTCGATCGCGATCCGTTCGATTTCGAGGCGCAGGGACGCGAGGCGTATTTCGACGTCCTGAAGACCGAGGAAATCACCCCTTCCGGTAAGCTGAAGGATGATTTCCACTTCAATCAGCCGACCGAGGAATTCCTCGAGCAACGCAATGCCGAACCTGTATCGGGCTATGGGCTCTCGCTCGCGTTTTTCGCCAACACTCCGCCGCGCGATGTGCGCGTGCGCTTCACCGAGCCTGGCTCTCCGGCAGCCGACGAACCGATCGCAGGCACACCGAATTTCCGGCGCGGCACCCGCATCCTGGAAGTGGACAGGGTCGACCTCGTCAATGCCACCGCTCAGGCTGACATCGATATCCTGAATGACGGCCTTTTTCCGGCGCAGGATGGTGAGACCCACACATTCCTGGTGCGCGATGCCGGCAGCAGTGCCACCCGCACGGTTACCATCACCTCTGCCGATGTCGCGCCGAGTGCTGTCAATCGCGCCGGCACCTTCAACACGCCTTCGGGCACGGTCGGCTACATGTTGCTCAACACGTTCGGCACATTCGCCTCCGAACAGGAGATCGCCGAGACAATCACGGATTTTGCCAACACCGGCGTTGATGAACTGGTGCTGGACCTGCGCTATAATGGTGGCGGGCTGCTCGCGATTGCCGCGCAGCTCGGATTTCAGGTTGCCGGCGATGCGCGCACGAGCGGCAAGATATATGAGCGCCTGCGGTTCAATGCCGATGCCGGCGGTGTCAATCCGGTCACTGGCGAGACCGACAACACCATTCCTTTCTACTCCACGGGGCTTGGTTTCACGCTTGCGAACGGAACACCGCTCGATACGCTCGCCCTCGACCGTGTCTTCATCCTGTCCACCGGCAACACCTGCAGCGCCAGCGAGTCCATCATCAACAGCCTGCGCGGGATTGATCTCGACGTGGTGATGATCGGCGACACGACCTGTGGCAAGCCATTCGGGTTTTATCCCACCGACAATTGCGGGGAGACCTGGTTCACGATCCAGTTTCAGGGCGTGAATGACAAGGGATTCGGCGATTATGCCGACGGGTTCATTCCCGATGATTCCAGTGCGCCGTTCGGTGTCAGGCTGCCGGGCTGCCAGGTCGGCGATGATTTCGACAATGAGCTGGGCGACCAGAATGAGGCGATGCTCGCGGCCGCATTGCAGTTTGCCGAAGATGGAACCTGTCCGTCGCAACCGGTTTCGCTCGCGCGCTCCGGCGATCCGTCCGATTACCCGGCTGGCGCGAAGGTGCCGCTCAAGGAGATCATCCCGAAGGCCTTTCTCGGTCGTGCCAACCGGGATCCGCGGCTGCCACATGATTTCAGTTCCGGGAGCGCGAGATGAAGCAAGTCACCCGCGCCGCCGCGCTGGCCCTCCTCGCAGCGAGCCTGACGGGAGCCTGCCAGATGACCGAGAATGTGACGCCTGCCGTGCTCGCCGATGATGACGACCAGACCATGGCGGCGCTGAAATCAGCCCTGGCACAAGCCGTTGGCCGGGCACAGATCGAGCTCGGCGCCGGTGATCCGACGCGTGTGGCGAGCGTTGCGGTGCTGCCCCCCCGCCCGGTCGCGCCCGATGACAGGAGCCCGGCCATGCCGGAACTGTTTGATCTCGTCCTGCGCGGGCAGGCCTGCTATGCGATCCATCGCAGGTCGGGAGAGGCCCATGAGTTGACGGGCGTGACCTGCGTCCCCGCGCCCGATGCCGGGTGAGAGGGTTAGTCCGCCTCACCCTCTGCCGGCCGAAACTCCAGCACGACGCCGTTGATGCACCAGCGCTCGCCGGTGGGTGCGGGGCCGTCATTGAAGACATGGCCCATATGCAGCCCGCACACCGCGCAATGGCATTCAGTGCGCGGCATCAGCATCTTGAAATCGCGGCTGGTTGCGATCACGCCGTCGCTGGCCGGTTTCCAGAAACTCGGCCAGCCGGTTCCGCTGTCGAATTTATGCTCTGAAGACCACAGCGCCGTGCCGCATCCCTTGCAGTGATAGAGACCGGCGCGCTTTTCGTCATTGAGATTGCCCGGCGTGAAGGCGCGCTCGGTGCCCGCCTTCACGCCGACCCGGTATTCCTCTTCGGTCAGCAACTCGCGCCATTCGCGGTCACTGCGTGTGGTTTTTTCAGCCGTGCGCATTGCAGCTCCTGTTCGTTAGGTCTTCGATTCAGGAGATGGCGTAAATCGCCGGCTGAACAAGACGCGCAGCGCTCAGCCGCCATAAAGAACCGTGATCGTTTCGGCGACGAGGGCCGGGCGCTCCTGCCCGTCAATCTCGACTGTGGCCTCTGAGATCATCTGCTTGCCGCCGGACTTTTCCTGAACCGACAGGCATTTCTGCTTGAGCCGCACCTTCGAGCCGACCGGCACCATATTGGTGAACCGCACCTTGTTGGCACCATAATTGATGCCGCGTGTGGTTCCCTCGACGCGCAGCACTTCCGGGCCGAGCATCGGCAGCAGTGAAAGCGTCAGGAAGCCATGCGCAATCGGTGAGCCCATCTCCTTCGTGGCCCGTTCGACATCGACATGGATCCACTGATGATCGCCGGTGGCATCGGCGAAAAGGTTCACCCGGTCCTGGTCGATCGTGTGCCAGTCGCTGGTGCCGATCTCCTCGCCGGCGAGCGATTCAAGATCGTTGAAATGAATGGTGCGTGGGTCGGCCATGATGCCTTTTCCTCCGGTTGTGGTTGTCAGCGCGAGCTTGGCGCGCAATCGGGCGCTTCGCAAGACTGCCGCAGGGTGATGTCGACATGGCGACCCCAGAACCTGAGTGAAAACGGCTTGAAGGGCGCCGTGGAAGGCCGGCCCTGATCAGACGATCCGGCTGCCGGTTTTGCCCCAGTAGCGGTCGCGGATCAGACGTTTATACAGCTTGCCGGTGGCGTGGCGCGGCAGTTCGGGGTCGAAATCCACGCTTTTCGGGCATTTCAGCTTTGACAGATGCGCCCGGCAATGGGCCATCAGTTCCTCGGCCAGTTCCGCGCTTGGCGCGATGCCGTCAAGCGGCTGCA
>CAYXQV010000247.1:0-3892 GCA_964467505.1 uncultured Hyphomonadaceae bacterium
AGCGTTTCGTTCAGCGCATCGAGAACTTCGGAAACGCGCAGATCCTTTGTTTCGCTGATCTGCGCCTGAAACTGCTTCCAGAATTCATGCAGGAAAGCCTTCCAGTCGAGTTTGCCATCGGAGATGACATCGAGCTTTTCCTCAAGATCGGCCGTGAAATCATATTCGACATAACGCTTGAAGAAATTCTCCAGAAACGCAGTGACCAGCCGGCCCTTGTCTTCGGGAATGAAGCGCTTCTGGTCGAGGCGGACATAATCGCGATCCTGCAGCACCGAAATGATCGAGGCGTAGGTTGACGGCCGGCCAATGCCGAGCTCTTCCAGCCGCTTGACCAGCGAGGCCTCGGTGAACCGGGGCGGCGGCTCGGTGAAATGCTGGGAACTGTCGGCCTTCACCAGGTCGGCATGTTCGCCCTCGCGCAGCTTTGGCAGGCGCTTGTCATTCTCGTCTTCGGTGTCCTCGTCGCGCCCCTCTGTGTAGAGCTTGATGAAACCGTCAAAGACCAGCACCTGGCCCGAAGCGCGCAGGCCTGCGCGCTTGTCGCTTGAGACCAGGTCGATCGTCGTGCGCTCGAATTCTGCCGGCACCATCTGGCTCGCCGTGGCGCGCCGCCAGATCAGGCCGTAGAGTTTCCACTCATCCTCGCGCCCCGAATACTTGTCGGGGTGGAGCGAGAAATCGGTGGGCCGGATGGCCTCATGGGCCTCCTGCGCATTCTTCTGTTTCGATGTGTAGCGCCGCGGCTTTTCCGGCAGGTATTGCGCGCCATAGGATGAGCGGATCTGGTCGCGCGCGCGATGATAGGCCTCCTCGGCCATGTTCACGCCATCGGTCCGCATATAGGTGATGCGGCCTTCTTCATAGAGCTTCTGGGCCGCCTGCATGGTCCGCTTGGCGGTAAAGCCCAGCCGACGCGAGGCGTCCTGCTGCAATGTGGATGTGATGAAGGGCGGGGGAGGATTGCGTTTGACCGGCTTGGCCTCGAGCGAGACGACCGTGTACCCGCCAATCCTGACCGCTTCGAGCGCTGCGGCGGCAGCCCCGGCGTCGGGCAGGTCGAACTTCTTCAGCGTCTTGCCATCGAGACTGTGCAGACGTGCCTCGAAATCCGATCCGTCGGGCGCGCGCATCTGCGCCTTTACCTGCCAGTATTCCTGCGGCTTGAAACTCTCGATCTCAAGCTCGCGCTCACAGATCAGGCGCAGCGCCACTGACTGCACCCGGCCGGCCGAGCGCGAGCCCGGCAATTTGCGCCAGAGCACCGGGGACAGGTTGAAGCCGACAAGATAATCAAGTGCGCGGCGCGCCAGATAGGCTTCGACAAGTTCGTCATCAACATTGCGCGGGCGGGCCATCGCTTCGGTGACCGCCGATTTGGTGATCGCGTTGAACACCACCCGCTCGATATCGACATCCTTCAGGACGCGGCGCTTTTTCAGCACTTCCAGGATGTGCCAGGAAATCGCCTCGCCCTCGCGGTCAGGGTCGGTGGCGAGGATGAGTTTCTCCGCGCCCTTCACCGCATCGGCAATGTCCTTGATCCGGGCCGTGGATTTGGCATCGGCCTGCCAGATCATCTCGAAATCATTTTCCGGATCGACCGAACCATCCTTGGAAGGCAGGTCACGGATATGGCCGTAGGAGGCCAGCACCTTGTAATCCTTGCCGAGATACTTGTTTATGGTCTTGGCCTTGGCCGGGCTCTCGACGACGACGACTTTCATGGGTGGGCTGCACCTTTCCCAGGTGGCTGTCTCAAGGTGGCGGAAAGTGGGAGAGCCTGCAGGCCAAGTCAAGCCATCTTGCGAGGGGAGAACCTTGCCTGCCCGCGCGGTGTGCCGGATTTTAGGCGGTTACCGGCCTAATAAGCTGCTAAAAACCCGTCTTCTGGTTTTCCTCATCTGTTTCAAGACAGTCCTTCCTGTCCCGACCGCCCCGGACCTGATCCGGGGTCTCTCGCGTGCGGGCCGGAAACAGGCAGATCCCGGGTCAGGCCCGGGACAGTCGGATGTCTGGGGGCGTTTCAGAAACAGTCCTTTTGCGTTTTTCAGCAGCCTGTTAATACGTCCTGAAGGCGTAAGTCTCGTAATCGTCAATGGACAGGACGCTGCGCGCTGTGGGTGTGCGCATCGCATCTTCGAGCGCTTCCGACAGGTTGATGCCCGGTGCGGCGTCGGCCACCCCGATCAGGACCACCCGGCGCTGTGGCGAGGTGGCGCTGCCGGTGCAGGTCCCCTCGCGCATGCAGCTTGTTTCGGCGGTGAATTCGCCAAGCGTCAGGCCGTGGAGCTGGGGCGGCGTCTGTTCGCCGCAGAACCCGGCAAGACGGCGCATCTGCCCGCCCAGCGTATCGGCGCGGCTGGCCGCAAGTTGCCGGTTGGCAGCGACATCCCCCTCGAACGAGGCTGCACCGAGCGCGACCGCCCCATCGCCCTGGCAAAACTCACCGAGAAACGTCGGCCGTCCGAAAATGTAGGAGAATTTTGCCGGCTCTCCATTCTCGTCCTCGATCTGGCGAGAGGAGCCGAACGACCAGGAGAACCGGTCCTCAAGCACATATATCCGCATGTCAGCGCGCCGCCCTTCGCTGTCGGACCCGCTGAACGCGGCGGTTCGCTCCCATACGCCCTCGTCGATCGCCTCGAAGACAGGCGCCTGCGCTGCGCAGGGCTGGGTTGTTTCGCCGAGCACCAGCCGATCCCAGGCAGCTGAGCGGGCATAGCTGGCATCGAGCGTCTCGTGGCCCTCGCCGCGCCCGTCACCATCGCCGGTGCAGATGATCTTTCCGGTGCCACGCTCGATCCCGAACGTGCCCGCTTGTGCGCCCGACTGGGCCGTGGCTGGCGCCGCCGTCATTGCAAATGTGACCAGCAGAGCGCCAAGCCCTGCAGCTTTGTTGAACCCGTTCATTCTGAGCACCCCTTGTTCGCCCGAAAACCCGTTCGCGATTTATGGACTAAAAACAGGTCAGGGATCAAATGGCGACAACAGCGACAAAGGTTATTTTCTTCGGGCGGCATGGCGCAAAAAAACGGCCCGGACCGCTGGGGTCCGGGCCGTTTCCGAAATTGACCGGATGGAAGCCTATGGCAACACGACCGCATCGATCAGATGAACAACACCGTTGGAGGCGTCGATATCGGTTGCCGTGATCGTGGAGCGGTTGCCGGCCGTGTCGGTCAGGACGGCGGCGCCATCGACCACAGACGCCGTCAGAATGGCGCCATTGACCGTCGTGATCGCGAAGCTGCCGCCATTTGCGTTGATGGCGCTGATCAGATCAGCGGCCATGACTTCGCCGGCCACGACATGATAGGTCAGAATGCCGGCCAGCGTGGCCTTGTTTTCCGGCTCCAGCAATGACGCGAGCGTGCCGTCGGGCAACGCTGCGAATGCGCTGTTGGGCGGCGCAAACACCGTGAACGGGCCGTCGCTGTTGAGCGTTGAGACCAGATCGGCAGCTTTCACAGCAGCGACGAGCGTTGACAGATCTTCATTGCCAGCCGCCAGGGCGACGATTGTCGGCTGCTCGGCTGCGGCTGTCTGGGTTTCGGTCATGGCCGCTTCCGGCGCGGCGGCAGAAGTATCGGCGTCTCCGTACGGGCTTTCGCAGCCAGCAAGTGCGAACCCGCCGAGCGCGGCCGTTGCCATCAGGCTTTTCAGAATGGTGGTCATCAATCTCTCCTCATTTTGGCATATATGCCACCTCTGTTTACGCGTGGCAGGCGAACTGGTTCACCCGCTGTGTCAAAGAGTTGTCGCGGCATGCCGGCTTGCGGGGTACGCGATGGGTTTGCTACGAGATGCAATTCGCTGAAATCAGACCCGCGAGCCGCTGTCATGACCAAGACCTGGGACAAGTCCCGCCTGCCGAGCCGCCACGTCACCG